>JAIQEZ010000244.1 GCA_020073545.1 Terriglobia bacterium
GGACCTCCGCGTCATGCAGGAAGGAAGGACGCTGGATTTCAAAACCACTTCCAAACTCACCCTCACACCCGATCTTGTGCCACAGACCTACGAGTGGGACCAGAAGGGCGCCCAGTCGTCCCGGCTGGAAATTGACCTGCACAGTACGCCCGCGACCGCCCGCTATCGAACGGTTGCGGGAGGGGATGATGTGCGCGAATTCGATCTGCCCCGCAACGTGCTCATCCTCGACAGCAACGTCATCCATCACTTCGAATTGGCGCTGATGCGCTTCCGGCGTGCGGGCGGCAGCAAGCAGACGTTCCCGGCGTTTGTTCCCCAGCAGGCCCTGCCCGGTAGCCTGAGCATCGAGGAAACCGGCGAGGAAAACGTGGACATTGACGGCAAAACCAGGAAACTCCGCCATCTCGTTCTGACCACCGAAAACGCCCAAATCGATCTCTGGGCAGATGGCCAGGACCGACTTCAAAAACTGTCCATCCCCGCAGCACAGCTCGAAGTCATTCGCCAGAAGTGAACTCGCCGAAGGAATGCACCGTCGCACGGCCACTTGCACACGTCGGGCAGCGCCGTCCTCAGGCTCGATTCCGTCGTCTCGTGCCTCGCGACAAGTATTTTTCTCGCGAGTGCAAGACTACTGGGGATAGAAGGCGAAGTTGGAAACGCCAATCTCGTCGCTGCCCGGAGCCAGCAAGCCAAATTTTCCGCTCGCCAGATTCCTGCCTGGATCCGTCCAGGAGTCGATCTTCACCCCACCCTTGCCATCGAAAACTTCATTCGTAACCGCATTCGACGTAACTCGCATCTGCAAAGTGTAGTAGCCGTTGTAATCAACACCCATCGAAACCTTGGCGAGTTCCTTGGTCACGCCATTTTGGACGACGCTGCGATAGAACATCTTCTTGTCGGTCTGGAAAAGAACGTAGTTCCGATCATCTGTGTAATTTACCACCCACTGCAAACGCCGGCCACGACGCAGGGCTAGCGTCATGACGAAGCGGCCCGCCGTGGGGGTTGTCCGGAAGAGTGCGACCCCACCGCCCCGGCGAACTAACCAGTTGCCGTCCCGGCTCCAGCTTTCGGGTTTCTCCCAGTCGGAGGTGTCCCCTTTGCTCTCGGCGGCCAAGTTGAGGTCCACCGTCTTCGTCTCGCCCGCCGCTACACGCAAGGTAACCGATCGCGCCGCATGGCTCGGGGCCGCGGCCTTAAGGATGTAGGTTCCCTCCGGCAGGTTCAAGGTCGTCTCCCGCACAGGGCGTGATTGCGCCTCCCCCACACGAGCGATGGTGACTTGGCTATCAGAAGGAGAGACGCTCAAGTGCACCACACCCAGTCCCGCGTCCGCCGCTACTTCGTTCTCGCCCAGCCTCACGGTCTCGCCGGCAGCAAAAGACCGGACAATCCTTTTCGTTCGGTATCGCTCTTTGCGAAGCTCGATGGAGTGCTCGCCTGGTGTGATACCGGTAGCTGAGAAAACGCCATCATCATTCACCGTTCCCAACACCTTCTGATCCACCACAACCTCCGCCCCCGGCAGCACGCCCTGGAGCTGCAAGGAGGCCACCGACGGGACGGGTACTAGATGGAACTCGACCTTCGCCTCCCCACCTTTGCGCACCTCTGCCTGCTGGACTTCGACTGGCTGGTAGCCGTCCTTGACCACCCGAATGCTGTAGGTCTTGACCTCGAGGTTGGGTATGCGCACCTGGCCGCGCTGCGTCCTCCGACGAAATTCCCTGCCATCAATGAGGACCCGGGCGTTGTCCTCGCCGGTAACCACTACGAGAGTTCCCACGTTGCGGTCGGAGCTCAGAAAGGCCGTCAAGGCCGGGGCCGGGCCAGTTTCAATAACCAGTTTCCTCTGATCCTGATCTTCACCGAGGAGGAGTTCGTGAGATCCGCGCGCCAGATTCTGCAAGTCCAATCCTGCGGGCCCAGCATCACCCACGGGCTGTCCGTCCAGGTTAGCCTTGGCCGGCCCGTAGCTGGCATAGAGGCGGCCGTGACTGCCCAAGTTGGAGAAGACTACAGTCTTCAGCTCTCGCGCAACGATGGGCGAGCTGATTGTGGGAACCGAGCCCGGGATTGCCTCAAACTCGATGGTAGCCTCGCCGTAGCGCCCGGAAACACTCAAGGAGTGCTTGCCGGCAGAAACACTGTCCAGGACCAGTTGCCCGTCCTGAAGCTCTCCGACGGCATTTCCATCCAGGTGGACACTTCCCGCCTGGAGGTCGGTATACAGGCGAAACGTGCTGGGAAGAGGCTGTAGCGTTAGGTCGATCGAGGCCGGCGCTCCGGTCTTTAACTGGAGAGTTGTGGACTGGGGCTGGTAGCCCGCCAAGTCGGCTTTAAGGCTGTAGGCCCCGGGCGGCAAATCCAACTGAAGATTTGAAACCCCGCGCGATTCTCCGTTAAGAATCAGCTCCGCGCCTGGGGGCGAGGTACGAACCTCCAGAGATACCGTCGGCCCAACGACTTTCGACTTGATGTGCTTCAGTCCAAAATAGGCACCCGCTCCGACTAGACCAGCTCCGAGGATGCCGACCAGCGCCACGATCAGCCACGGAAATGCCTTCTTCGGTTCCGGCTGAACTTCCGCCGGGGCAGGCATATCGATCCGCGGAATCTTGCGTATCTTAGTCTCCTCGAGTTCCAAGGCTCCGGAGAGGCCTGCGACAGGAGGCACGACCGGTGGTTTCGGCGGAACAGCTGAGGGTTTCCGCGTTGCCGAAGTCGGCGGTGGAGCAGGGGCAGCCGGTTTGGCAACCGTCGGTGTGGCACCCTGAGCCGGAGTTGTTACATGAGGCTGAGGCGTGGGGGACAGCGGGGCTGGCGTGGTGGTCCCCGAAGGTCCTGCTTCCGGAGCTGACGGCGTTACGTGCGGAGGTTGTGCAACC
>JAIQEZ010000261.1 GCA_020073545.1 Terriglobia bacterium
AGCGCTTTTTCCACCGCTTCCGGGTTTCTATCAATCACCGTCAAGTAGGCGCGCACCGCGCTTTCTGGACGCCTGCGCCCTTGCTCCCATTCCTGGAGCGAGCGCGGCCTCTACGTTACCCGCTGTTGAGCCCCAAAGGGGCGACCTACCCCAGCCCAGGCCATCGGCCTGGGTCGGAACGGCCCATCCATTTCAACTGAGCCCTGAAGGGGCGACCTACGATCTGGTTCAATCCCACCTATATCGTTCGTTTTCAATGGCGATTGTGGCGTGGGTTTTTACTAGCGCGCCCCTTCAGGGCTTGAGGCTGTGCCCGTTCCTTAATTCCCAGGGCGCTGCCCTGGGCTGTGATAGATCGCCCCTTTGGGGCTCAAAGAAGAGGTAGCGCGGCGCGCAAGTAATTTTCGCGGGTGGCGCCCCGATGCATTGGGGCGCCGCACGAACACGGGCAATCCCGCTCTGCGGGATCACCGCGTCCTATCCGTGACCTGGTCTGGCTTCTTAACGGTCACCGACATAAAATGCGATGTCGGCGCCACCCGCGGAACCCTGGTGGGCGGGGCCATTGAGTTTGCCTCGAGAACGTGGCACACTGGGAGAGTCTTATGGCGGCACTGGATTGGTCACAATGCGCGGCAGTGGAAAGCGTTCCCGGCAAGGTGAGCGGCGCGTGGGTGCTCCGTGGCACACGCATGCCGGTGGCCACGATTTTCGAAAACCTCGAGGCGGGCGCCAGCCTCGACGACATTCTGTGCTGGTTCGAGGGGCTTAACCGCGAACAGGTGAAGGCCGTGATTGACTTCGCTGCCCGCAGTTTGGAAACTCCCGCGCCCACCCGCTGATGCTCATTCTTCTCGACCAAGGCACACCCGCTCCCCTTCGCTCATTCCTTACAAGTTTGCCCAAATTGACCTGTCAGCATGTGATTTATAAGTTACAATAGAAACCGTGATCGAGATTCGCCACTTCGTCAGCCGCACCGGAAAAGATGTCTTTGACGATTGGCTGTCGGAACTGGCGGATGCCCGCGCACAGGCGAAGATTGCCAGCCGAATTAACCGGCTCGCCACCGGGAACTTTGGCGACTGCAAGCCGCTGCGACAGGGTGTGTGCGAGCTGCGGATCGATTGGGGACCAGGCTACCGGGTCTATTACGCGATGCTGGGAAGGGTATGCGTATTGCTTCTCTGCGGCGGCGACAAACGAAAACAGTCGTCCGACATTGACCGGGCGCTGGAGTACCTCAAAGATTATAAAGAAAGGAGCGAACCCTCATGAAACGTAAAGCCAGCGTCTCCCACGACGACGCCATCGTTCGGCGTCTCCGCAAAGACTCAGGTTTTGCCGCCGAGTACCTCAAAGTGGCATTGGAAGATGAGGACGAACCACGCGTTCTGCTGATTGCCCTGCGCCACCTCGCCCAAGCCCAGGGCATCGCCAAAGTTGCTAAGGCCGCCGGCATCGAGCGAGAGAGTCTTTACCGGGCATTGTCAGTCCACGGCAACCCTCGCCTGTCCACGTTGGTTGCCGTCACCAAGGCAATTGGGCTCAGACTCACCGTCGAAACCGCTCCATAATTCGCGCTGCAATCTTCTTGCCGGATGTGAGCTAACCTCCGCTACAGCTTGTGCGGGCGTGCGAAGCGGGCTGCCACGGTGTCGCCGCGGCGACCAGTCCTGCCCGCGGGCTTTTCTCATGCCTGATACCCTTCGCATCTCACGACTTGTTCGTAAGCGCTTTTTCCACCGCTTCCGGGTTTCTATCAATCACCGTCAAGTAGGCGCGCACCGCGCTTTCGGGGCGCCTGCGCCCTTGCTCCCATTCCTGGAGCAAGCGCGCGCTGACGGTAAAGCGCGGTGAGAATTCCGCGGGTGGCGCGGGATCGCCGCCACACGCGAAGGTATGGCAGCGTGGCGGCAACGGTTGCTCAGCCCCAAAGGGGCGGCCCAACACAGCCCTGGGCAACGCCCAGGGTTAAACCCGTCGCCGCCCCGATGCTGAGCCCTGAAAGGGCGACATATCCCCGATTCCGACGGCCTGGGCGGCCGGGTTGTTGACGAAGGGTCGGGCAAATCACCATGCACCTGCCGCGCGTCGCGCCCCTTCAGGGCTCGCCACATGAAGACGTATTGCGCCTTCTTACCCAGGCCGGTAGCCTGAGCTGTGGTAGGTCGCCCCTTTGGGGCTCCCGATGGACTCGACGCTTTGTTCTGTTGACCGACGCGACAATTTATATTAAGCTTAACATGTAGGGCTGCTGGACCAGCTTAGCAGCAAGTCTGCGAGCTATTATCAGGTCTGGCCTGAGGGAAGTTGACCCGACTTCCACCCAGGTATTTGCCACGATGTTACAGAAAACAAAAATGTTATCGAATGAAGATCAAAAGGTTTGCAAAATCTATGTCATTCAAAATAAAGGGCTAGTCGATTCCGTTGGGGCAGGGCGACGGGAAAAAAAGGGGGCCCCAAAATGAAGGTAAGTCTGACGATGTTATTGAAAACAAAGGTAGAAAAAATGTCAGGTTCTTGGTTTGCCACGATGTTGCTGAAAACAAAAGAATTACATTCATCTTGCCACGATGTCTATGAAAATAAAGGTGGTTATTGAAGATGAAGGGGCAGAGCGAGGGCGGAGTCATGAGCTGGATGATGGCGCCGCCGGTGCGAGAATACCTCGGGTGGCGCATACATTATCACCCCCGCGCAGCCTGCCTGCCGCAGCGTGCCTGCGCCTGTCCTGCCTGCGGAGGCAGGCTTCGCGGGCAAGCAGGGCAGGGCGCGCGGTGCAGGTCGCTGGTATAATCGCTTGAGAATGGGGACACTGAAACCCGTCATCATTGCCGGA
>JAIQEZ010000245.1 GCA_020073545.1 Terriglobia bacterium
GATTGAATAGGCTCATCAGGCACGTCACGCCAGCAGGCATCTTCCAGTCGTCCCTCGATTCGTAGGAGGGGCGACTGTTTTATTGTCTGCTCTTGAACCCAGCGCGGCGCGTTTTGCTGCACTTCCTGCACTAGGCGGTTAATGGCATCCTGGAATTGCTGTGGGAGTGTCGCCGGGTTGACGTTCGGTGGCAGAGACACCCCCAGCGTCATGTTCACGTTCACCTGCGGGGGGGCCTGGCGCACCTTGCGAAACTTCAGCGTCCCGCTGAAGGTCGTAAGCCGCGCGATGCTCTCGATTACCGCCAGCACGTGGGGCGCTTGCCCCTCCTCATTCGGACCGAGGAGCGCGCTGGGGTCGATCGGCGTGCGCAGGCCGAGCAGGCCTTCATAAGTCTCCAGCAACTCCCACATCAGATCATCGAGTTCCTCTTCCGCCATCGTCGCCGGCAATCCGATTTCCTTGGCTTCCGATCGGCCGATGGCGTGCCCGTGCGAATAAGTCTTCTCGGCGAGTGACTCGATGATCAGGTTCGCGGTCTGCTCGTCGACCCTCTTGGTGTGGCAGGCCAACATCTTGCGTGCAACCATGCGAATATGGCTGTGTGTGCGATAGATGCTGCCGAGCACCCACGGCGAGAGCTTCTCCGTCAGGATTCTTACGTTTTCCGCGATGGCGTGCTGGTCACCCAGGCCGGCGACTTCCTTAATGAAGGCGATGAAGGACATGACCTCCTCCACGCGGATTTGCTCCTTCACCTCCGTGCCTTTGTCTTGGGTGATGCTCAGGGCTGGGTCGATCGGCCCGAGCTCGGCCTTTCGGCCCAGCACGATCTCATCGCAGCCGAGAGCAATCAGCGTAGCAGCGCTATGCGCCCGGTAAGGAATCAACACGCCGAGGCGCGTGCAGTGCTCCCTGAACATGCTGATGACCCGCCACGGCACTTCTACGGCCCCGCCACGACTGTAGAGGAACACGTCGAGCTTCTTGGGCTTACCTATTGGCCGAACGTGGTCGTACAGCGGGCGCACAGCGTCGTCGCCGATCTGGCCTTGCGGTGAACCCTGCCGATCGCCGCAGATCCAGGTGATGACCCGCGACTCGCGCTTGGCTTCGATGGCCTTGATCAGCGCGACGCGTCGACTACGTTGGGTCGCCGGTGAGGCCCCCTCAGTCTCTGGAGTGGTAGATATACTCGACGCCTCCGGTCCACCGTCGCTCGTCATTTTCAAGACCTCTTTCTGGGCAGACTTCCCGGCCACGCATCACCCGGCGATTAGTCCAACTAAGGATAACTCGGCTCGCCAGTTGTTGCTAGCAGCCGGCGCCCCCTCCGTTTTTGCCTGAACGCTCGTTTCCTCGGGTCACCACCGCGCGGTTAGCTTGGTGGGCGGCACCCTCATTCACAGTAGACCACGCGTTCCGTCGTCTGCCTGTGTCGAAGGCTCTGACTTCGTGGAAACCACCGTGTGCGGCGTCGAGACCCTCCAAGCCCAACACCGGAACGAACCGCTCTTCAATGCGGCCTCACGATCGTGTCGTAGGTGAATCGCGTGGGCTGCCGGTGCGTAGGGCGGGGGCGGCGGCAGGGTCAACTTAGGTCGCGACCGCCCCCAAGTCAGCTGCGGACCCCGGTCAAGTTGGCCTGACACCCAGCTCAACTTGACTCGGCCCTCCGTAAGGGCGGTACTGGGACCACGTACGGGCGGTACGGTGGTCGCGTATGGGTGGTACAGGGGTCGCGTACGGGCGGTACGCGGACCCGCGTTCGATTTCGGATTTCGGATTGCGTGCCCGGGAGGCCTTATACCGGCCGGCTCATTCTGCTCCCCGCGAGAGCGGGCTCCCCTCAGGCTGCCATGACCCGAATACCTGCCGGACTGACGGATATCTGCCACATTGGCAGGATAAATCTTGTGGGCTAGGGGTCATCGGGATACCAGCCGTTGTGCTTCCGCAAGCCTTAAGGCTCCATCCTCTAAAAGGTTGCGTTTGTAACGCTTGGCGTCGGGGTCTCTGGCACGCGGCGTGACAGGGTGGCAGCGGATCTGCTCAACGTCCTTGGCCCCTAGGTTCCAGCGTGGCGACCTTACCAAGGGCGTAGTCGTGGTGGACGTGCGCGGCGTCAACCATGAGCTGCATGGCGCCGCGTACCTGGAGTGCTTCGACATGCCGACAACCGGCGAAAAACCTGGCAAGGGAACGTACCGTTGCAAGAAATGCGGCACTGTCGTCAGACTCGACGACAACACGGACACGTTGCCGCCGTGCCCCAAGTGCAGCGGGACCGAGTTCGACAAGATCGGCTGAGAGCAAAGAGAGTTTTTTCCGAGGCGGTTGGCGTCGCCCCACAGAGAGCGGACCGCAATCATGCGGCTAACCGACATGGAGCGCACGAATGGCTCGAAACGAGAAGACATCGAAGCGGGTAGCGTCGACGGCGGGCAAGCTCCTTGGGAGCCCAAGTTCGTCGAAGCGCGTGAAATCGGTCGCCGCGTCCGCGCTTACGCAGGCGCCCAATAAGAAAGGCGGCGGAAAGCGGAAATACTGGCGGGGGAGCCTGATATTTAGCGTGCGCCGTGTCCCACCATTGCACCCACTTCAGCAAGTCGTCCCCGAAATTCTGTTCGGTCAGCCGTTCGAGTTGACCGCAGATCAACTTGAAACTTTGGCACGCATCCCAGTCCCTTCCTGTCATCGATGCCTTGAATTCCGGAGTCAGGTGGGTCATCAACACGGGCACGATCTCGGGGGCATCATGCTTGGCCAAGATCTCCAGCGCGCTCAGACGTGCGGTTGGATGCTCGGACTGTAG
>JAIQEZ010000246.1 GCA_020073545.1 Terriglobia bacterium
GGTGGCGGAGGCCATAGCTATTCCGCCCCCCGAGGCGGGGGAGGCGGTGGCGGAGGCCACAGTTCGGGTTCGCACGGAAGACACTAGAGCTCTCCAATAGAAACGGGGGCAGTCGGCCGGCACCTCAACTCAACCTGCCCCTGCCCCTGCCCACCTTATTGACACGGCTTTCGAGTCGGTGTGAAAACCCCTGACTATGCACGCGCATAAGTGCGGGCCGGAAGGCCCGCGATGGGATTCTTGCCTACCGTTCCAAGTCAGCGGATTGGCTACCGCCCCCGTGGGCTTGGCCAAAGTCGCGGTGGAATTAGCGGCGACAGTTTATAATGGGTTGGTTGTGGCGGGTGCTGCCTGGGGCGTCGGCGGACGACCCTCCGCCAGGCCCCCTCCGGCTGGGGAAGCGAGTACGCAATGAGAATTCACAAAGATTCATGTCCAGAATCGGCGCCTTAACCGAAAAAAACCGAAGTTCTCACACAAACTCCCGTGCCGTACCCTGACGAAGTGAAGGGACTGCGGCGTTGCGGCGGGTGAAGCCCCGCCTTTCTGGGGGGCGCTACGTGCTTTTTTCCGATATTATGCTTGGGGGCAGAAAGGTGATGGTGGATTCAATCCGCCCTGTGAGTCCTTATGAAGAAACTTGAAGTTGGAATTCTGGGAGCCACCGGAATGGTCGGGCAGCGCTTTGTCAGCCTGCTCGAGCATCACCCGTGGTTCGAACTCAAATGGCTCGCGGCCTCGGAGAGGTCAGCGGGCAAGACCTATGCCCAGGCTTGCAACTGGCGCCTGCGCGAGCCCCTGCCCAAGAGCGTCCGGGAACTCACCGTGCACGAGTGCCGGCCTGCCCCCGCAGGCAGGCCCGGAGGCGCTCCGCAACTGCTGTTCTCTTCCCTGGATTCCAAGGTGGCGGGAGAGGTCGAGAAGGAATTCGCTCAGGCCGGCCACGTGGTGGTCTCGAATTCGTCGAATTACCGCATGGAGCCGGATGTGCCGTTGCTGATTCCGGACGTCAATCCGGACCACCTGGCGCTGGTTCGCCAGCAGCGGAAGCTGCGCGGCTGGAAGGGCATGATCGTCACCAACCCGAATTGCACGGCGGTGGGTCTGGTGATGTCGCTCGCGCCGCTCGAGCGGGCCTTTGGACTTGAGAAGGTCTTGATGACCAGCATGCAGGCAGTCTCCGGCGCCGGTTATCCGGGCGTGCCCACACTCGACATCCTCGCCAACGTCATTCCTTTCATTGGCGGCGAAGAAGAGAAGGTGGAGAGCGAAACCCGCAAGCTGCTGGGCAAAATGGGGGATGGCCAGGTGAAGATGGGCGACTTCGCCGTGAGCGCGCACTGCAACCGCGTGCCGGTGGAAGACGGGCACACGGAAACCATTTCCGTGGCGCTGAAAGCCAAGACCACGATTCGAGATCTCGTGGAGGCCTGGCGCACGTATCGCTCGCTGCCGCAGGAACGCGACTTGCCTTCCGCGCCGAAGCACCCCATTATTGTCCGCGAGGAGCGTGACCGGCCTCAGCCGAAATTCGACCTGAACGTCGAGCACGGCATGGCGACGGTAGTGGGACGGGTGCGCGAATGCCCGGTGCTGCAGTACAAGTACGTCGCGCTCAGCCACAATACCATTCGCGGTGCCGCCGGCGCGGCGTTGCTGAACGCCGAACTGATGAAGTCGGAAGGGTACTTGGACTGAAAATCCCAACTCACCGCAGAGACGCGGAGGCGCTGAGAAGGCGCCGAAGATGGGATACGGTAGCCGGTAGACGGGGAAACCCGGTTGCCGTCTACTGTCTGCTGGTCTGAACCATGATTAATCTCGCACTGCTCGGGTACGGGAAAATGGGCAAGACGCTGGCGCAGCTTGCGCCGCAGCGTGGCTTCGAAGTGCGCCTGGTGATGGATGTTGACGCGAACGCCCAAGGCCGGGGCATCACGCGCGAGAAGTTCCAGGGCATCGAGGTCTGCGTCGACTTCACCACACCGGACGCCGTGGTGGAGAACATTCACCGCGTCGCGGCCTTGGGCGTGAATCTGGTGGTGGGGACGACCGGCTGGCACAAGCACCAGGCGCAGGTCCGCAAGGTGATCGAGCACGCCGGCGTCGGCTTGGTCTACGCTGCGAACTTTTCTATCGGCGTGAACCTTTTCTACCGCCTGGCGCGCGCGGCGGCGGAAATCTTCGCGCCCTTCCCGATGTACGATCCTTTCCTCACCGAGACTCATCACAAGATGAAGAAAGATGCGCCGTCGGGTACCGCGCTCGAGATCACGCGGCAGATCCAACCTTACTTTGCGGACCGGGATATTCCCGTGGCCAGCGTGCGCGCGGGTTATATCCCCGGCGTCCATGAGCTGGGCTTCGACTCAGAGGCGGATACCGTCGTTTTGCGCCACACGGCGCGCGGCCGGCAAGGCTTTGCCGAAGGGGCGCTCTACGCGGCGCGCTGGGTGGTGGGCAAGAAAGGACTCTACAGTTTTGCAGACGTTTTGGAGTTGGGGGCGGGGGGATGAAGAGATTATGAATGTTAAATTATGAAAGGGGGAACACTTGGCCTGCAATGGGAAAGGCCGAAACTCGGTGCTGTTTCCTAATTCATAATTCAGAATCAGTACTGTCCCATCATAAGTTGAACAGATCCAATTGGATATGAGGATCTGGTTCTGGAATTCGGTCGTTGTAGTGAGAAAACGCCAATGAAATCGGGGTTTTTTCGAAAATCGTGACACTGAGAATTTGCAGGATTTTGTACAGGCTCAGGTCCAATTGGAGCTGCTTTTTCAGAAT
>JAIQEZ010000247.1 GCA_020073545.1 Terriglobia bacterium
GGGCAAGCTCGTGAAACCTTAGAGTGGTGTAGGGTCCTACCATCCCTGACGTCGCCGGTCCCTTCCTGCGTCGGGGCAGGCTCCGACCGGCGCAACCGAACGTCCCCTACCCCCGGATGTGCAAATACCACAACCCGCAGATGAGAGCTTCGCGCAACGAATGGAGGGTGCGCTGGAAAGGGTGAGCTTCCAGGGGGCTCAAAGGGGCGGGGGAGGGGAAAGCGGTGATGCCTTCGGCAGCGAGCATCAATTGGATACGGTAGAGGTGGAATCCGTCGCTCACGGCGATGCAGGTGTGTGCGCCGCGCTGGTGGAGGATTTGGGCCGCGGCCCGCACGTTCTCATACGTGGTCTGGCTCTGCGTCTCCGCGATGATCTTTGCCCCGGCCGCGCCGCGTTGGATCAGGTAGTCGCGGCCCACGCCGCCTTCCGTAAAGCGGGAGTCGCCGCCTGCACCGCCCGTGGTGATGACCAGAGGAGCGAGGCCGCGATCTTCCAGTTCGAAGGCGTGGTCGAGGCGGGCTTTGAAGACGGGTGAGGGCACGCCATTGTATTGCGCGGCGCCGAAGACCACGATGGCCTAAGCAGGTCGGGCATCGTCGAGCGTTGCCTGCCGCCGCACGACCTGATAGAGGCGATACTCGGCCGCGCCCGCCCCGGTCAGTAACAGCAGGAGTCCTCCCAAAAGCAAGTGGCGCGCGCGAAACAATCAGCCGAGGTACTCCTTCAAATCGGACTCGGGGACACCGCCCGGGCGGATAAGGCGCCCGCGGTCGCCTGTGACCTCTATCACGGTGGAGGGAACGTGCGCCGGCGTGGGCCCGCCGTCAATGATCAATGACACTGCATCGCCGATTTGCAGCGCCACCTCGTCGGCCGTCGTGCAGGGAGGCTGGTCGGTGAGGTTGGCGCTGGTACCGATGAGTGGGCGGCCACAGGCGGCGACCAGCGCCACGACAATGGGCGCCTTCGGCCAGCGCAGGCCAATCTTCCCGGTGTTCCCCGTCACCTTAAAGGGAAGCCGCCGGGCCGCCGGAACCACTAGGGTGAGCGCCCCCGGCCAGAATTTCTCCGCCAGGGTGTAGAAGAGCGGTGGCGGGTCCTGCGAAACATCGGCGGCCTGGTCAACGGAATCGACCAGCAGCGGCAGCGGCTTATCGACGGTGCGGCGCTTAATGCGGCCGATCTCACTTACCGCCGCCAGGTTGAACGGGTCAGCGGCCAGCCCATAGAGTGTGTCGGTCGGAACCGCCACCACCTTTCCACCGAGAATCAATCGGGTGGCGGCATCCAGAATCTGCTCAAGCTGCGTGGGATCAACTTTAAGAATCTTGGCCATCGAATCGCCATGAGGGCTGCCTTGTGATCTTGCAGCATCGCGGAGGGCAGTGGGATACGCGCTTTTCCCCTCCAGGCAGCTCAGAGAACAGCACCCTTGGGGGCCACCACCCCGGGGCCGGTCGCGCGGGGCCTGGTGGCCGGTGCTGAATCGGGCGTGGGGCAGACCGTAACACAAGCCCGTAGGCCGGTCAAGCGGAACAGGGGGGCGGTCCATTGCCAAGGAGGGCACTATTGTGACCTAGCTCAAGATTCCCCTTGACTTGTGCCGACCGAATCGGGGAAAATTTATGTACATTTTCAGGTGGGCATTAATCATACTTTATCACCGGAAATGGGGGTGTTTGCAGTTTGGCTGAAGTCAGACTTCAGGAAGGCGAATCTCTTGAGAACGCCCTGCGCCGTTTCAAGCGCAAGGTGCAGCAGGAAGACATCATCAAGGAGATCAAGAAACACTCCTTTTACTTGAAACCCGGAGAAAAGCGGCGGGTCAAGCAGGCTTTAGCACGTAAACGCAGTCGCAAGAAAGCCAGACACGAACAGGATTAAACCTGCTCCCGAATCGGCGGGGGGCGTACAGCATGCACATCCCCCCGCCAGTCCGAAGGGCAGGTGGGGCCCGTTCGAACAAGGGAGCCGTGCATGGAATACCGGGATAAGGTGTTGAAGTGCGTCGACTGTGGGACCGACTTCGTCTTCACCGCCGGCGAACAGATCTTTTACGCGGACAAGGGCTTCAGGAACGAGCCCAAACGCTGCAAGAATTGCAAGTCCCAGCGCGGGCAGAACCACGGACAGGGACATACGCGTTCGGAAACTACCACGGTGTGCTCGCAGTGCGGCAAGGAGACGACCGTCCCGTTCCGACCAACCCAGGGACGGCCGGTTTACTGCCGCGAATGCTTCCAGCAGCGACGCAACACCGCCGCGACCCCGGCGTAGGGACTGAAAGTCGTTGGCCGCGTGACACGCGGGCATTCGACCCACAGGCGGCGCCTGCCTGATGGATGGCTGGTTTCGCGCACGTCCTCGGCTCTTGATTTCCTCTCCTGTCCGGGGAAAGAGCTCTCAAGAACTAATTCATCTTTTCCGCCTTCCATCCTGCATCCTAGCCCGAGCGAATTTCGAGTTCGCGGCGCGCCAACTGGCCAGGGCGCAATGATCTGAGCTAGAATCAAGAAGCCAGCATGACCAAGTTCCACCTCACCAATTTCGGCTGCCGTGCCAGCCAGGCCGACGGCGCGGCGCTCAAACGGCAACTGCTCGAGGCGGGGTTTAAGGAAGGGGCGGGCTACGTCGAGAGCGAAATCGCCGTCCTCAATACCTGTACCGTCACCGCTGCCGCCGACGCAGAAGTCCGCCAGATTATTCGCCGCATCCGCCGTGCCAACCCGTCCTGCCGGATCCTCGTGACCGGCTGTTACGCCCAGCGCGCCCCGGAGGAA
>JAIQEZ010000248.1 GCA_020073545.1 Terriglobia bacterium
GTGGGTTCCGACCATCTACGAAACCGACGTCAGCTATGTCGTCTGGTTATTGGCTTCGTTAATCGATTTGACTCTTTACGCGTTCCTGGGGGCGCTTGTAGGCCTTCTGGCGGGCCTGGCGAAGAGTGCGAGTCCTGCGAAAGGCGTAGTCCTCGCCAGCGCCCTCGTAGGGGTAGCCGGCGCGCACATTGGATGGACGCATGCCTTGGTCCACGTGTGGGTCGCGGACCAAGAAGTGGTGGCCCGGCTCACGACACCGATGGTCTGGTTCGCAACCGTATTCGCCGCCACGCTGTTCCTTTCGAGAGTGTTTTGGCGTCGCGCCACTCAGCTGTTTGAAATCGCGACGGTGTGGCCAGTTGTGACCCTGGCGAAGTCCTTCGTCACGGTGGCGGTCCTGCTGACGCTGGGCTTAGGGGCGCACCTTGTGCGGCACCTTAATCCTCTGTCCGTCGCCAAGGCGGCATCCGCGTCACCCCCCGGCAAGCCCAACATTGTCCTGATTTCACTGGATACAGTTCGAGCAGACCATCTAACGCCCTATGGCTACCCTCGTGCGACAACCCCACACCTGAGCAAGCTGGCCGAGCGGGGAATTCTCTTTGAAAATGCAATCTCTCCAACCTCGTGGACACTGCCCTCACACGCCTCGATGTTGACAGGGTTGTTGCCCCATCAGCACGGTGCGGACAACTTCACACCGTTAAGCACCGGCCCGCGAACCCTGGCCGAGATTCTCGAGTCTGATGGCTATGAGACCGCCTCCTTCAACGCCAATGGATATGGGCTGGCGGGCTGGGGGCTGAAGCAGGGGTTTGAAGTCTATGACGACAACAGTGACCTCATCCGCCACAATCTGGCCTCCATGCTAATTGGACGCGTGGCCGTCTGGCCGCTTTACCTTCGCCTCGCGCAGCCGAACTATTATTTTCGGCGCGAAGCACCGGAGCTGAATGGCGAGGTTCTTCACTGGTTGCAGCGTCGTTCAAATCGCCCATATTTCCTCTTTCTTAACTATTTTGATGCCCACGATCCCTGCCTGCCCACTTCGCCATACGACAAGCGCTTCGGGATGGTCTCCTTCAATGCTATCCGACGGGTGACATTCGCGAAGGGATTCCCGCTCGACCCGCCCCTTGCCCCCAAAGAGAAACAATCTCTCATCGATGGATACGACAACTCCCTAGTCTTCCTGGATGAACAGGTGGACACGCTGCTGCGTTCCTTGGCGGCTTCACCCGATTGGGACAACACGATTGTCATCGTGACATCGGACCACGGCGAGGCCTTTGACGACCATGGCCAATACCTCCACGGCCGGACACTCTATCGCGAGCTGTTGCACGTCCCTCTGATTCTCGCCGGGCCCGGAATCCCCGCCGCACTCAGGATTTCTCACCTCGTTCGCACACGCGAACTCTTCGCAACCGTGCTGGACCTGGCCCTGGGAGACTCGCTTCCATTGCAGCCCTTCAGCTTGCGCCGCTTCTGGACTCCGGGTTACAAGCCGCAGCCCAGGGATAATCTGGCCGTCTCCGAACTGGTGCCGTTTCTCCCTGGTTTCACCCCCGTGAAGGCCAGCTTGATGACGTCCGAGTGGCACTATCTTCATGACTCGCAAGGTCACGAGGAACTGTATCACTTGACACTCGACCCGACGGAAAATACGGACCTCGCGGGAGACCCGCAGTACGCACCAATCGTGGAGAGGCTCCACAAATCGCTCGAAACACGCCTCGCCCTTTCGCGTGGGCCTTGGCGAGGACCCGATTACCTCTCCGCCCTCGATCGGCCAGGGTACTCCTACCAACGCGCGGCCCTTTTCGACGCGGGATTCCATAATTCGCCACTGGTTCAGGGCCGCCCCGTGGGGACTGCGCAGTCCCTCTTCGTTGCGAACTCCGCATCGCCGCGCAAGCCACTGCCGCAAGATATCGATTTGGTCAATACTCTTCCCTATCGATAACCCCCTCTGCGTATGACAACGCGCGGTGGACGGGCTGACACACTGATCATCGCAGGCGTGTCCAGCGGGAATACGGGAAAGGGCGAATTAGCGCGAGTTGCTTTTGTGCGGCGTTGGATGCCATAGTAAGTCTCTCGGCCTTGCTCACGACGCTCGCCGGCCTGATTCCGGTCCGTGGCTTTCTTTTGCGCATCAGGCGGAGTCACTCCGCCGAGAGACCGAGTCTCCAGAGGAGAAACCGCACCCGAGTGACCAGCATTGGCAACCCGAACCTTTCGCGCTTTCGAGCGCGATTCGACCTCCTCCTGATCAGCCTGATCATTCTTTTTTTGGAGCTGGCCTGCATCCGCTGGTTCCCAGCGCACGTCCTCTTCCTGACCTTCTTCACCAACATGGTCTTGCTCGCCTGCTTTGTGGGCATGTCGGTGGGCTGCCTGGCGGCGCGCCGAAAGGTCAACCTCATTTACTGGGCTCCGATTCTCCTCGCTATGGCCATGCTCGCTGCTCACTTCATCGAGCACGAGAAAGGGAAAGTCGAGAAACTGGTGAGCGTCGGCAACCAAGCCTCGCCGCAGCTCGTCTTCTTCGGCACCGAGTACATCACTCCCGACCCCACGAAGTTTTTTCTTCCCGTGGAGGCACTGGGAGGCTTTTTCTTTCTGATTGTGGCTCTGGCGATGGTCGGCCCCGGACAGGAATTGGGGCGCGCTTTTCAAAACATTCCGGGGCGCGTGCAGGCCTACAGCCTCAATATTCTGGGCAGCCTGGTGGGGATTGCGTTCTTCGCGGCCTGCTCGTGGCTGGAACTGCCGC
>JAIQEZ010000123.1 GCA_020073545.1 Terriglobia bacterium
GTTTACCGTCTGCATGCAGACGGTAAACCTCAACCCTCTCCTCCACCGTCAATTGCCCATATCGTTTTCCCATCGCAACACCTCTTATACAAGCAAGGTGTTGCACTTGCAGCGTGAACTTAGCGAATCCAAAAGAAAAAAGCTGGACCCCCGCCTGCGCGGGGGTGACATCGTAGAGGCCACGGCAAACGCCCTCCTCCCGTGGGCTCTTGGCGCGGTAACGAAATCGAAAAGCCGCAGGGCGCAGAATTCCGCCAAGTCTACGAAGGTTCTGACGACTGAGCGGCCGTCGTGGGCGCCGGCTCGAAGCGCGCCTGGAAGAAGCGCAGGTACTTGGGCTCATAGATCATCTTCAGGCCGCGAGCCCGGTCGCGGTGTTCGTAGACTTCCAGAACCGATTCCGCCACGACGTCCATATGCGCTTGCGTGTAGACGCGCCGAGGAATCGTGACGCGGACCAACTCGAGGCTGGGAAAGCGTTCCTCGCCCGTCTTGGGGTCGCGTCCGGCGGATACCGCGCCGCGCTCCATGGTGCGCACTCCAGAGTCGGCGTAAAGGTAACAGGTGAGCGCCTGCGCCGGGAACTGCGCCTGCGGGATGTGCGGGTAGAACGCCTTGGCGTCCAGGAAAACCGCATGGCCCCCGATAGGCTTGACGATGGGGATGCCCCAGTCGAGCAGGTGATTGCCGAGATATTCCACCTGACCGACGCGCGTGCGGATGTGGTCGTCGTCGACGCTTTCCACGATGCCGCGCGCCATCGCTTCCATGTCGCGGCCGGCCAGGCCGCCGTAAGTGTGCAGGCCTTCGTAAACGACCACCAGGTTGCGAGCTTCCTCGTATAAGCCCTCGTCGTTCGTCGCCAGCCAGCCGCCGATGTTGACGAGCGCGTCTTTCTTGGCGCTCATCGTGCAGGTGTCCGTATGCGAGCAATACTCCTTGAGAATCTCGGCCACTTTCTTCGCCTGATACCCCGGTTCGCGCTGCTGGATGAAGTAGGCGTTCTCGACGGCGCGCGTGGCGTCGAGCACCACCGGAATTTCAAACTGCTTGCACAGCGCGCGGACGGCGCGCAGGTTCTCCATGGACTGCGGCTGGCCGCCCGCCATGTTGACCGTGCCGGCGATCGACACGTAGGGAACCTTGCGCGGGCCGGCTTCGTTGATGACGCGCCGGAGCTTGGCGAGATCGACGTTGCCCTTGAAAGGGTGTGGGTTCGCAGGGTCGTGCGCTTCATCGATAATCACATCGACGAACGTGCCCCCGGCGAGTTCCTGGTGCAGGCGCGTGGTGGTGAAGTACATGTTGCCGGGGATGATGTCGCCCGCGTGAATCATGATTTGCGAGAGGATGTGCTCCGCGCCGCGCCCCTGATGCGCGGGGACAAGATATTTATATCCATAATACTGAGTTACAGCTTCCCACAAATTATAAAAGTTCTGGCTGCCCGCATAAGCTTCATCCCCCAGCATCAGGCCCGCCCACTGGCGGTCGCTCATGGCGTTGGTGCCGCTGTCGGTGAGCAGGTCGATGTACACGTGCGCGGAGCGCAGCAGGAAGGTGTTGTAGCCCGCTTCGGCCATAAACTTCTCGCGCTGGGCGAGGGTGGTCATGCGAATCGGTTCGACCATCTTGATCTTCCAGGGTTCCGCCCAGGCACGACGGCTGGGTTTTGGATAGGACATGATGTCGCTCCCTCCAGGGTTTTTTCACATGGTAGGAACGTGTGGCAGCAATTCCTGTTCCTCCCAGCATTTTAGGACAAGTCTTTCGCAGCAACTAAAAAAACCCTCCAAACAAATCGGGTCAATGTCTGGTTTCCTCAATGTGCGTAACCTTCGAGATCATAGGTGGCAGCGCGCCCGCTGCGCTGGATCCGCCCTTCGCTCCTACAAAAGCCGCAGGCCCTTGATAAGCGAGGTCGGTGTTACTCGCTCCACCCAGGGTTGAACTCGGCGGGCGGCCAGGGTAGGATTGCGGGCGGCGGGATGGAGGAGTCACGCGATCTGCCCGTTGAAGAATCTTTCCACCGCGTTATGCGGCTGCCACGTGTTGCGGAGAGGGACTACCCGGGCTTCCCCAAGGAGCCCCGCCGGTTTCTCGCCGCGCCTCGAAGCAGCCGAGCAGTGCGGGTTCACGTTGTGCAGCACGCTAGGTTTATCCGCAGGCAGGCAGACGGGCAGGCTCGAATATCCAACCTCAGATGATACTCCGCGAGACTTGGGCCAGGCGACAGGGAGGGGAAAATGGCCAATCATACTCAGTTTCCGATTTTGCTCATGGCGGGATTGTTCTCTCTGGCCGGATGCAGCACACAACCGAAGACGCAGTCCGGGGGACCTTCGAGCGCCGGCTCCATTTCCGCCAGCGCTCTGGACATTACTTCGGGCAAGCCCCACGACGTACTCTATCTGCGCCGCGTGATGGAACCCCGCGAGCACGCCTTCAGCCTCCTCATTCCGAAGGGTTGGCGCACGGAGGGCGGCATCCTGCGCATCAATCCCATGACCATGAACGGTGCGGTCAACACCCTCGGCGCCAAGGTGGATTTCCAGGTGAAGCGGGACGAGCGCGGCACCGTGCTGATGCATTGGATCCCCGAGATGACTTACAAAGACCCCAGGCGGATGGGGGCCGGAGGCTTTGCGTTTCCGGTGGGAAGCATGTACATGGGAATGAAGGTCTATCCGCTGATGCCCCCCTTCGCCTTCCTGCAGCAAGCTGTCTTTCCGGCCCAGCATCCGCAAGCGCGGAATGTGAAGGTGCTCGAGCAGCGCCCGCAGCCGCACCTGGCGCAGGTGTTCCAGAAGCAGGCGCCCTGCAGGCCCGGCATGGGCTGCTACACCTACGACGCGGGCCTGCTCACCGTGACCTACGACGAGGACGGCGTGCATTACAAGGAAATGCTGCTGACCGCCATCGAAGACAGCGGAGCCCTCGGTGTAGGCATGTGGACGAACAAGAGCACGATGCTGGTGCGAGCGCCGGCGGCGGAGTTTGAAAAGCTGGCGCCGCTGTTCTCGCTGATCCAGAGTTCCGAGAAGCTCAATCAGTCTTGGCTCGCCGCGGAAAGGCGCGGGGAGGCACAGCGCGCCCGGAACGCCCTCGCCACCCAGAAATACGTCGAGAACGTGGACCGCCAGATTGTTGAGCACAGACGTAATACCTACGCTGAAATCGCCAACGATATGTATTTGAACATGACGAACCAGGAAGAGTACGTCAACCCCTACACGAAGGAAGTGGAGACCGGAACGAACCAGTACTCCAACCGGTGGCAGAACGCCGGCGGCGAGGTCGTCTACACCAACGACCCGAACTACGATCCCAACCGCGACCCCAACGTCGAGCACACGGATTTCAAGCGTAGCGACATCCGGCCGCGCTAGCCCTTTCCGGTCAGCGTCTGATCCCCCGGCAAATCTGTGTGGAAACCGGTTGGGGAATCCTGAACTTTATTGTACCGCCTGACGCCTATCGCCCATCAACCCCGATCCCGAAGTTGCGATGGAGCAGGCCCCGGCCCTACGACCAAATCCGCAGGGTCAGGTCCTCAGCCTGTCTCTGCCTTTCGTAGGGCCGGGGCACGCGGGTACAAACCTCTTATGATTCGTCTGTTAATTTGTGAATAGCCGATCTCGCCGAAGTTGAAATTGTCATGCGTAACATGCTCGGATCTTTCTAGAAACGCTAGGCTTAAGGCCTCAACCCGGGTTCCTGCTCCGGGATCGGGGTCAAAAGGGCCAAACACCAGGCGCCGGTCAGGTCGCGGCTAGCTGCGACCTGACCGGCCCCGAAAGAGCCGAGAACTCACTCTGAAAGTGGTACAAAAACACCGGCCCACTCAGGGGTAGAGTACATCTCCACTGCGGAGAGTCGAAGCCCATGTGGCAGGTCATGCAAGCTCCGGGACGACGGAACTGCAAAGGGGCTGGGGCTCGCGGGACTAAAGAACGGATCTGGGTTCGCGGGCTCTGATTATTAGGGCGTTCTTACCTGCCTGTCTTCCTCAAGTCAAACCTCATTCCTGCCGAAAAATAACTGTGGGAGCTCTCGGCGCGCGCCGGCGGGCCCAGTTGTCGCTGGCGCGTAAGTCGGTCGAATTGCCCGCCCACGTGCGCGCGAATCCGGATTAGGGAGGAACGTATCTGCCGGCACCAGAACTAGCACCCTGGCGGAAGGTCCACGCGGGCAAGGAGCAGGATGGCCATAATCACCCCACGCGATAGCCAGCCACTTCAACCTTCTCACGACGCTGCGCCCCCTGGGGGTTGAGAGAAGGGGCATTCGCGCCCACCTTTGGCGTTCCCGGCACCAGCGACGGGGCAGAGGCACGAAGCAGCCAGCTTTCTCTGCTCGTGGAGATCAACGCGGCGCTGGCAGGTGCGCTCGACGCCGAGTCGGTTCTCGGGCCGATCCTGACGCGGTTGGTCGAGAGGGAGCGGCTGAGCCACGCGTGCATCTATCGGCTGGACGAGCCGGCCGGCGAACTTCAGCGCGTGGCGAGCGGCGGAGGGGGAGGACGGGCACAGGAAACCGTTTCCCTCAAGGATCCAACGCTGGTTTCGTGGGCCCTCCAGCAAAGAGAGGCCGTGTACGTCCCGCAGGTTGACAAGGACCCGCGCTGCCAGAGTCGCCGCTCCGAAGCCGGGTGCGAGTATGCCGTTCCCTTGCAGACGAGCTCAAGCGTCCTGGGCGTTCTGGATATTGCCTCGGATCAACCGGATGGCATCCGAGCCGTAACGCGCAAGCTGATCGATCAGGTTGCCACGCAGGCTGCTGTCGCCCTTGAACGCAGCGAACTTTACAGGCAGCTTCGCGTCTCAGAAGAGCGTTTTCGGTCCATCTTCGAGCAGGGATGCTTCGGGGTAGCGCTCACGGGGCTGGATGGGCGGTTCTCAACCGTCAATCCAGCTTTCGCGCGCCTGCTGGGTTATATGCCCGAGGAGTTGCAGGGAAAGCACCTCACGGAAATCACACACCCGCAGGACGCCGGGACGAGCCAGGAGCACGTTCGGACACTTCTGGAAGGCCAGGCGGCTCAATTCAGTCTGGAGATGCGCTACCTGCGCAAGTCCGGCGATGCCATCTGGTGCTGCACCAACGTCTCCCTTCTACACGATGCGGCTGGCCGGCCCGCCTATTTCCTGGCGATGCTCCTGGACGTCAACGAGCGGAAGAAGGCCGAGGAAGAGCGTGCCCGCCTGCAGCAACAGCTCTTTCAGGCCCAAAAAATGGAAACCCTGGGCACGTTGGCAGGGGGCATTGCCCACGACTTTAACAACCTCTTGAGTGTCATGCTGGGTTTCGCTTCCTTGGCCCGTCAACGGCTGGGCTCGGACGATCCCCTACAGGAATCCATGCGCATGATCGAGCAATCAGCCCAGCGCGCCGCAGACCTCACGCGCCAACTCCTGGGCCTTGCCCGCCCCGAGCGGCAGCAGGTGAAGCCGGTGTGTGTCGAGGAGGTGCTGGACCGGGTGAGACGCATGGTGGCCCACACGTTCGATCGAAGCATCAAGGTTTCCCTCCTGAACGGAACCGCCTCCCTCTGGGTCAACGCGGAGCCCAGCTACCTCGAGCAAGCCATTCTCAACCTGTGCGTCAACGCGCGCGATGCGATGCCCGGAGGAGGTGCTCTGACTCTACAAGCTTCTGCCGTTACTTTTGATGCAGAGCCGCCGGAACTCCCGGGGCAAGGCGCTCCGGGCCGCTACGCCAGCATTTCCGTCCAGGACACGGGGGCAGGAATCGCGCCCGAAGCGCTGCCAAGGATCTTCGAGCCGTTCTTCTCCACCAAAGAGCCGGGCCGAGGCACGGGGCTGGGCCTCGCCATGGTTTACGGATTCGTCAAGAACCACGACGGGTTCGTGAGAGTGGAGAGCGAGTTAGGCCACGGCGCACGGTTCACAATACACCTTCCGCTGATCCCCGCCCCGGCGCCTCAAGCGGGCGCAGGGGGGTTCGCACGAATCCAGCCGGGGACTGGAACCCTCCTGGTCGTGGATGACGAACCCTTGGTCCGGGCCTTCGCCGAGGAGGGGCTGAAAGGGCTCGGCTACAAGGTATGGGTGGCTGAAAACGGCCGGCAGGCTCTGGAGATCTACGAGCGGCGCAGGCAAGAAATCGACTGTGTTCTGCTGGACTTGATCATGCCGGAGATGAGCGGCCTCGAGACCTATCGCCGCTTGCGGAAACTCCACCCCCAGGTGCGGGTGGTCTTCGCCTCCGGTTACAGCACCGGCGAGATTCTCAGGGACGCTCCGGACGCGCGAGAAGCAGAGTTCATTGGGAAGCCTTACACCCTCGAGGGGCTTTCCATGGTGCTGCGCAAGGCCGGAATCGGCGAATCAAGGGCCGCGTAAGGGGCCCTCCTCGAGAACAACGTGCCGGGTTTCGGTTCTCAAGCTGTAAAGGTCGAAGAGGATCTTCCCCATGAAGATTTTGGTCGCGGAAGACCAAGCAGTCTCCCGTCACATCCTGGATGTCAGCCTGCGCACGTGGGGCTATGAGGTTACAACGGTCGAGGACGGCACGCGAGCGTGGGAGATCCTGCAAGGGGATGATGCGCCGCAGTTGGCGATTCTGGATTGGCTAATGCCAGGTATGGACGGAATCGAGATCTGCCGCCAGATCCGCACGAGCCCGGCGACACGGTCTGTTTACGTCATCCTTCTGACCGTGCGGAGCCGCCGGGAAGACAAGATACGCGGCCTTCAGGCCGGGGCCGACGATTACATCATCAAACCTTTTGACCGCGATGAACTGCGCGCTCGCGTCCAGGTGGGCATACGCGTCCTGGGATTGCAGGGCGCTCTCGCTCAACGAGTCCGGGAACTGGAAGAAGCCCTCTCCCGCGTCAAACAGCTTCAAGGGCTGCTGCCAATTTGTTCTTACTGCAAAAAGATCCGCAACGACCGGAACTACTGGCAGCAGGTCGATGGGTACATCACGGAGCATTCGGAAGCCCAGTTCAGCCACGGGATCTGTCCAGATTGCTACGTGCAGTACGTCCAACCTGAACTCGACCGGGTGCAAGGGCAAGTAGGGAAGAAACCGTGAACAGGTACTACCCACATCGCAGGTCGTGGGGATGGACCCCAGGCCGACGCCTGGGGATCTTGCTGTTGGGGTGGCAGCTCGCGGCTCTCAGCGCGGTGGCTGTGCCGTCTCCCCCTGAACACCTCGCGCTCCCCAGCATGAGGCACGCTGAGCACGTCCGCCGGCCTCCCTCTGTACTGTTGATTGATGCAGATATCGCCCCCCTTCGTGCTATGGCGAGGGGCTATGCTCCCAGCGCGACCGTGCCTCCTCGGCCTTGGCGGTGGGGCTTCCCAGACGGCGCGGCGTTTCTTCTCCTGCTGGGCGCCGGGATTCCCATCCTTTTGGCGCTGGGGACAGCGTCGGGACCGCCCGCGCAGCCGCTCGTCACACGACACTCCCTGCGGGAAGCACGGCGGAAGCTGCGCATCCTGCTGGCGGAAGATAACCCGGTCAATCAGGGGCTGGTAATGCGCCTCCTGGAAAAGCGAGGGCACACGGTCGAAGTGGTGGCGAACGGAAAAAAGGTTCTGGAAACATTGGAGAGAAATTCCGCGCCTTGCTTTGATCTGATCCTGATGGACATGCAGATGCCTGAGATGGACGGCGCCGAGTGCGTCGCCCGGATCCGTGCCAAGGAGAATGGGACCGCCTCCCGGATTCCCATTATTGCCTTGACCGTCCACGCCCTGAGCGGAGATCGCGAGCGATTTCTCGCGCTCGGCACGGATGGCTATCTTCCCAAGCCAGTTCGGGCACAGGAACTTTTCGAGACTATCGAGGGACTTCTGCAACTGCCTTCCGGGGCTGTGGGGGGCGAAAACCCCGAAACGAACGGAGACCATGTAGTCGACCGGCAGAAAGTGCTGGCCCGGTTCGAACAGGATAAGGCGTTGCTTGGAAGGTTGATCCGGGTCTTCGTCGACGATTGCCCCAGGTTGCTTGCAGCCGCTCGCGACGCCGCAGCACGCCAGGATGCGGCGGAATTCCAGCGTGCCGCCCGGGTGTTGAAGAACAGTCTGGCGTTTTTCTCCGCGCGCGCAGCCTTTGAGGCCGCACAGAAAGCAGAGTTTATCGGCTGCACACAGGGTGTTGAGCATACCGGAGACGCCCTTGCGTGGCTGGAAGAGGAGCTCGAGTACCTGCAGCCGGCGCTGTCCGATCTCGGCAGTGAAGTCACTCCATGAAAGTCCTCATCGCAGATGATAACTCTATTTCACGCCGCACGTTGGAGGCGCTTCTGGTGAAGTGGGGCTACGCGGTCGTTGTGGCTGCCGACGGAGACGAGGCTTGGGGGATCCTGCAGGGGAATGATGCGCCCAAGCTGGCTGTCATCGATTGGGTGATGCCAGGCAAGAATGGCATCGAGCTCTGCCGGAGCGTCCGGCAGCGAAAGGGCCGGCTGTACACGTACATTCTGTTGCTGACTGGCCGCGACGAGAAAGAGGACGTCGTGGAGGGTCTGGAAGCGGGAGCCGATGATTACGTGACCAAGCCTTTCGATCCTTATGAGCTGCAGGCGCGCTTGCGGGTTGGCCGGCGCATCGTGGAACTGCAGGAACAGCTCATCGTGGCGCGCGAGACCTTGCGGGACCAGGCTTCAAAGGATCCCCTGACCGACCTTTGGAACCATAGGGTCATCCTCGGGATCTTGCGGAAGGAAGTGGCGCGTGCCTCACGCACCCAGAGCCCCTTCGCCGTCGCCATGATCGATGTGGATCGATTCAAGGCGATCAACGACACCTATGGCCACCTGGCTGGCGATGCCGTCCTGCGGGAAACGGCACGCCGCCTGCGCGACGCGATGAGAACCTACGATGCCCTGGGACGTTACGGAGGGGATGAGTTCCTGGCCGTGGTTCCAGCTTGCGACGCGTCAGCGGCCGCGCGCTTCGCGGAGAGCTTCCGAACTCGCATCGACCGCAAAGCCATAGAGGCTCCCGAGGGTGTGATTCCTGTCACCCTCAGTCTGGGAGTGGCAGCCGTGGGGGATCGCCGGGATGTGTGCCCGGACGCGCTCGTCCGGGTTGCAGACGCTGCCCTCTATCGCGCCAAGATCGGGGGGCGGAACCGCGTCGAGCTGGCTACGCCCGAGGACCTGGAGAGAGAAGTGTCAAAGCATCTCCCGGAGAAAGATGCAGAGGACTCTGAAGATTCACTTCCTGACCTGCAACCTCTTCCCAACCACCTGTTTGAGGACTCCATTCGCCGCCAGCCTGACTGATCCTACCCGCTTCTCAAGGGTCCGTTTGGGAATTTGGTTCTTCAGCCTTTGCCACGATCCCTGGGACTGAACCGCGGCTCGTGAAAGCGCGGGGTCTAATATTTCCCCACAGGTTCCCAGGGCCGGGACCCAGACGAACAGTTATCCCTGTCATAAAAGAATTTGATTTGGCGTCCCAGAATTTTCTTCCTATAATGCCCTGTTCACGTCCCCCAGTGTATCTGTCAACCACAAAAACTCTGGAGAAAAACCTATGCGACGGATACTCCCACAGCTAGTCCTGGGTTTGGTGGTTTTTTTCGGCCTGTTGGCCCCTGCGGGTTTTGCCCAGGCGCCTGCGAATGCCCGTCCGGCTGCCTCAGCCCAAGTCCAGGACCGGATCGCCAAACTCGAGCAGCAAGTGGCAGAAGCACGGAGTTCCGGAGATAACGCCTGGATGCTGGTGTGCGCAGCTCTGGTTCTGATGATGACGGGTCCAGGCTTAGTGCTTTTCTACGGTGGGCTGGTGAGGAAGAAAAATGTGCTGGCCACCATGATGCAGAGCTTTATCCTCATGGCGCTGATTACTCTCCTGTGGGCGTTGTTTGGCTACAGCCTGGTGTTTCATGAAGGCAATCGATTCATTGGCAACTTCGGTTATTTGTTTTTGCGTGGCGTGGGCCCAGTTCCCAACGCCGATTATGCCGCCACCATCCCCCAGCAAACCTTCATGGTGTATCAGCTCATGTTTGCCATCATCACGCCGGCGTTGATTACCGGCGCGTTTGCGGAGCGCATGAAGTTCAGCGCCATGCTGCTCTTCATGATCCTGTGGTCCGTCATCGTTTATGACCCCATGGCTCATATGGTGTGGGGCAAAGGCGGCTTTTTGAATGCCTCCCTGGGCGGTGCGATTCCCACCCTGGACTTTGCCGGAGGCACGGTTGTGCACGTGACTTCCGGCGTGTCGGCGCTGGTGTGTGCGCTGTATCTGGGGAAACGTCTAGGATTCCCGAAAGAACCTATGCCTCCGCACAGCGTGGTGCTGAGTGTCGTTGGCGCCTGCTTGCTTTGGGTCGGTTGGTTCGGCTTCAACGCCGGCAGTGCCCTGACGGCCGGCAGCTTGGCCACGAGCGCATTCGTGGCCACGCACTTCGGCGCAGCCGCAGCGGCGCTCGGCTGGGCGGCGGCGGAGTGGTTTCGCAATGGCAAGGCCAGCGCCCTCGGAGCGATCTCGGGTGCCGTCGCCGGTCTCGTGGCCATCACGCCGGCGGCGGGTTTTGTCGGGCCCATGTCCGCCCTGCTGATTGGCGCCATCGCGGGCGTGGTTTGCTTCCTGATGGTCACAAAAGTCAAAGGCAAGTTCGGTTATGACGATTCGCTGGACGCCTTTGGGGTGCACGGCGCTGGCGGTTCCATCGGCGCGCTCCTGACCGGCATCTTTGCGCTGAGGGCGGTCAATCCTGTCTTCAAGGACGCGCAGGGAACCGCCAAGGCGGTGGGGCTGATCGATGGCAACCCCGGTCAAGTGCTCAATCAGGTCGTGGGAATCGCCATCGCCTGGGTATTGGCCTTGGTTGGCACTTTCGTGATTCTCAAGGTCGTGGATTGGGTGGTCGGCCTGCGCGTCGCGGGAGAGCATGAAGTGCAGGGCTTGGATTTGTCTCAGCACGGGGAAGAAGGCTACAATCTAGAAGCATAACGTCGAGAGGCGGCTACAGGATTGGACCTTCCGCGAGGAAGGAGCTGCAGGGGCTCGGGAAGGGTTGTGTTGGTGTAAACCCCATCGTCAAAGGATCAGTCGCCATGAAAAAGATCGAAGCCATCGTTCAGCCCTCACGATTCGAGGCGGTAAAGAGCGCGCTCCACGAGGTTGGAGTGGAGGGCATGACGGTCACCGAGGTGCGCGGTCACGGCCGGCAGAAAGGACATACCGAGGTCTACCGCGGCAGTGAATACACCGTGGACCTTCTTGCCAAGATCAAGATCGAGATGGTGGTTTCCGACGGCCTTGCGGGTTCGGCCATTCAAGCCATCCTGCGTGCGGCCAAAACCGGCAAGATCGGTGACGGCAAGATCTTCGTGACCCACGTGGATGAGGCCATCCGCATCCGGAACGAAGATCGCGGCGAGGCCGCATTGTAAGAGACGGAGGGACCTTACGTACCGTTAACACGCGTGCCGTTCACCCGGGAATGCGGCACGCGGGGTTGCTCGACGGGAGATTGGGAATTCTTTCTCAAATCTCCGGGGGCGCCATTCAGGTCCTACATGATGCTCCATGCCGGTTGATCCTCCCCCTCAAAGCGTAAACGCGATCTCTTCCCCGCTTACCCTTTTGTCTCTGTCGGATTATTACACCGCAGAATCCGGTCGAATCCAGCAAACCTTCCACGAAGCCGGCGAAGGAAGGCTGGTTTTACGCGATCGGTCTGATCTCGTGGACGCCCTCGTTCTCCGGCTTTATCGGGAATTTCTCTCCCCGGAGCCGCAAGAACCACGCCGTCTGTGTCTGCTGGCCCTGGGTGGTTACGGCAGGCGGGAGCTATTTCCTCATTCTGATATCGACCTGCTTTTTCTGACCGAGGATGGCAATACGCAATCCGCGCACCGCGAAGCCATCGCCGCGCTTCTGCGCATGCTCTGGGATCTGCGAATGCGGGTGGGCCAAAGCACGCGCACCCTCGCGGAGTGTGGGCGTCTCCATCGCGACAATCTGGAATTTAACGTGGCGTTGCTGGACTTGAGATACTTGGCCGGAGACCCCAACCTGTATGCGCGCCTCCACGACGAGGTCATCCCACACTTGGTAGCGCGCGACCGTCAGGATCTGGTGCGCAATCTGGCCGACCTGACCGCCCAGCGGCACGCGAAGTACGGCAACACGATTTTCCATCTGGAGCCAGACCTCAAAGAAGCGCCGGGCGGGCTCCGCGATTTTCACGTTTGCCACTGGCTGACCCGAATCGAGGAGCTGGAAAAGAACGCACGCTGGACGCCGCCCGAGGAGCTGTGGCCGGCTCGCGACCGCCCCGCCGCACAGCGCGCCTTTGAGTTTCTCGCCGACGCCCGCTGCTTCCTTCACTATCTTCAGGAGAGAGATGACAACCAGTTGAGCTACGAGGCACAGGCCCAGGCCGCCGCGAAGGGCGTTGGCATGAGGCCGGGCGAAGAGCTGGCGCCGGCGGATTGGATGCGCAACTACTTTCGACAGGCGCGAGTCATTGGTCAACTGACCGCGCAGCGGAGCGACGAAGCGGCGCCGGCGCGTTCAGCCCTTTACGCGCGGTATCAGGACTGGCGGTCCCGGTTGTCGAATGCGGATTTTTTGGTCGTCCGGGGCCGTATTTTTGCCCGCCAACCATCCGCTTTCGAGGAAGATCGCCTCTTGCTCTTGCGCTTATTTGAAATGGTGGCGCGGCATGGACTCCCGCTGAGTCGTGAAACAGAGAGATTCGTGGAGTCTGAACTGGCACGCGTGGCTGCCGAGGCGCTGCGTGTGCCCGAGCTCTGGCAGCATTTCGGGCGCATCCTGGTTCAACCCCATGCCGCCGAGGCGTTGCGCGATATGCATCGCCTGGGTTTGCTCGCCAGGCTGTTCCCGGAGTTCCAGGCGATCGACTCACTCGTCATCCGAGACTTCTACCACCGCTACACGGTCGACGAGCACTCCTTCGCAACCCTCGAATACCTGCATCGACTCCGCACTGAAAACTCGAAGTCAAAACCCCTGGAGACAACCGGACCCGGGCGGGACTGGGAACAGAAATTCGCGGAGATACTTTCGGAAATCGAACAACCGGAACTTCTTTATTTGACTCTTCTCTTTCACGATGTCGGCAAAGGAATTCCCGGGCAGGATCACATCCGCGGCAGCCTGCAGGCGCTGAAAGGAATTATGGCGCGGCTGGGGCTCCCGGAAGAAGATTGTCAAACCGTTCGGTTCCTTGTCGCCCGGCACCTGGAAATGTCTGCGACCTGCCAACGTCGAGATGTTTTTGATCCGGAGACGGTACGAGACTTTGCGAAGATCGTCGGCTCGACGGAACGCCTGAAGATGCTCTGCCTGCTGACCTATGCGGACATCCGCGCGGTCAACCCCGAAGCCCTTACACCCTGGAAAGCAGAACTCCTGTGGCAGCTCTATGTCGCTACCTCCAACCACCTGACGCGGAGCGTGGACGACGAAAGGCTGCGCATCGTGGGATCAGCCTCCGAGGAAATGGAGAAAACTCTGGCGGTCCTGGGAAGTCCGACAAGCGCCGAGGATTTGCGCTTTTTCCTGGAAGGGTTTCCGCGGCGTTACCTGGCGACTCACACCCCGGAGGACATCGCCCGGCATTTTGAGTTGGCGCGCCGGCTGGCGAACGAACCGATCGCGGTAGAACTCCTCGCGCGCGACCACCATTTTGAGTTGACTGTCGTGACCGCCGATCGGCCCTATCTGTTTGCTTCCATCACGGGAACCCTCGCGGCCTGGGGAATGAGTATCATCAAGGCCGACGCTTTCGCTAACGCCGTCGGCATGGTTCTGGATACTTTCAAGTTCATCGATCTTCACCACACGCTCGAGCTGAATCCTTCGGAAAGAGACCGGTTCAAGCAGAGCCTCGTCGATGTTCTCAGGGGCGCGGTGGAACTGAAGAAGCTCCTAGGTGCCCGAGTTCGGGCAGAAATGGAATCACGGCCCAAGATTCGCGTAGGCACGCAAGTGCGCTTTGACAGCCAGAGTTCCTCCCACAGCACGCTCCTGGAACTCATCGCGCAGGATCGTCCCGGCCTGCTCTTTGATATCAGCTCAACGCTTGCCGACCAGGGCTGCAATATCGAAATCGCCTTGATTGATACGGAAGGACTACGCGCGATTGACGTCTTCTACCTGACGCATGGGGGCGCCAAGCTCGACCCCGTGATGCAGGATGCGGTGGGCGACGCACTCCGCCGCCGGCTGTGAGGGCGCAGGTCCCCCGACAATTCCCAATCTTCAACCCTCTCCCTGGGAGTCTGTGTGATAACTCTCGGTTGGGCACGTGCAGGGAACGCGGGCGAGGAGGCCCGCGATGAGATTTCTGCCCTACGAACCAGATCAAGCGTGGTTGTTGCCGCCCAGCGTGAAGGACGTGCTGGGAGAAGATCACTTGTGCTTTTTCGTGCATCGGGTGGTGGAGGAACTGGACCTGAGCGGG
>JAIQEZ010000249.1 GCA_020073545.1 Terriglobia bacterium
TTTGTCTCGATGATGTCGGCACCCGCCTCCAGGTACTGGGTGTGAATCGATTCGACGATGTGAGGCCGTGTGATGTTCAGAACATCGCTGTTGAGTCGCAGATCTTTGGGGTGGTTCGCAAATTCGCGCCCGCGGTAATCCGCCTCCTGCAGATTGTGCGCCTGGATCGCAGTGCCCATGGCGCCATCAATGATGACGATGCGCCGGCGGAGTGTTTCTTCTAAAGCAAGTATGTTTTCCAATCGCCCATCCACTTGGGAAGCTGCCCCTTAGCCCAACATATCATTCTAACGTGAATGCCCCCTCAACATACTGTCCCGGCGCTGAGCGTGTGTTGGCCGGCATCGTCACCGACCCCCTGCCCATTGCCTGGGTCCCGAATTGCTTCCTTCGTGACGCCCTCCTCATGTTCCCTAACCTCGGAGTTATCCGTTGACTCGCCTTCGCGGTGGATATTGCGTCTGGTTCGCTCGCTTTTCGACCTGGAGCTGCGAAGTTGCTGTCATCGCTTGGCAGTACCCGCAATGACTCTGGCCGCGCTTTCTTCATAACCGAGTTGGCCATGCTCGGCCATGAGACAATGTGCACAGAGCGCCACCAGGTTTGCGAGCGCATCATCGCCCTGTTGGCTGCGTTTCGTCTGATGATGGACTTGCAGGTTCTCAATCGACCCGCACCTTTGACATCGCTAGTCGTCGCGCTCCAGCTCTATTTGCACCCTCGGCAGCGCTCGTCTCACTGGCAAGAGGATCCATGGCCAAGGCCAGCCAGCAAGTGAGAGCTGCCCTTGGCATCGAAACACGCCGGTGGGCCGTGTTCTGAAGGATTCACTTTGCAACTCATCTGCCGCTGGGGGAAAGGTCACGGCTGTTCACGAACACAATGCCTTGGCATTGGGTCTTCTTCCTGAGAGAATGAAACCCGCGCCACATGTTCAGACTCCGATACAGGCTATTGCGGTTTCGACTTAAGGGACAGGCAGAGACACAGCAGAGGAAGACTCTCAGCGAAATTCACCTCTCGGGCAAGCCGATAGCGAAGATTCTCTTTCTATGCCACGGCAATATCTGCCGAAGTCCGATAGCGGAGAAACTGGCCATGCGGCTGCTGCCCAAAGTGGAGGTGAGTTCGGCGGGGTTCTACGACCGAGAAGGCCGCTCCACTCCGAACGAAATCCAGTCCGCAGCAAAATCTCTGGGAATAAACCTTTCGGACTGGGCGTCAAAGCGCGTTACTCGCGAGATGGTTCAGCACGCCGACCTCGTGGTCCTCATGGATTTGTACAACTTTCGCGATTTTCGGCGCGAGTTCTCCGACGAACAGACAAAGGTCCTCTTTCTCGGAATGCTCCTCGACCCTCCGCAATTGGGAATTACGGACCCCTACGGCAAAGCGCCAGACGAAACAGCCAGGATACTCAGCGAAATTGAGACCGGCGTAAAAGCCCTCGCCACAGAGATTTCCGCGAGTCACTAGCATCACCTGCTTCGCTATGTCCGCGCTGAAACACCAGGCAGGGTTTAGCGGACCAGTGGCTACCGTGGAAGAAGGGAAGGCGGAGGAAGCCAGGGAAGGAGGCCCATGTCGACTGACAAAGCGGGCACATGAGCGGGACGGGTTGCGGCATCCATCCTACACAACGAAACCGCACTATTCCTAGATATCGAACTCAGGGGCGATTCTAGGATCTGGTCAATGACGGTGAGGGTGTGCCATCCTAAGAACCGGATCATTCAAGCTCCATGCCCGACACTTCGCAATTCCGCAGCGCGCACTTCTCCTTGAAAGACCGGTTTGCTTCGTTTGTGAGTGAGAATTTCTTTGGCGGTCTCACATACACCGTCCGACACGGGATCATCAAGGGCATGAAGCGCAAAGGCGGCCTGGGGTTCTTGCCCGGTTTCCTGGCGCGCTCGCCTGAGAACGAGCCGGAACTGACCTTTCTGAGAAACCTGGATCTGGAGGGCAAGGGCGTCTACGACATTGGCGCTTTTCAGGGCGTAATGACGCTTTTCTTCGCTCGCCAGGCCAAAGCCGTCATCAGCTACGAGCCGCTTCCTGCCAACTACCGTAGGGTGGTAGAGAACGTGGAGCTGAATGAGCTTCGGCACGTCGTGGTGCTGAACCGTGCATTGGGCAATCAGAAAGGTTCTTTGCGGCTGACCGTCGACCCCCGCATGCCGGGAGCCGCCAGCGGCGATCCGGGCGTAAGCGCCCAGATCGCGGGTTCTGTGCCTGAGGCGGTAACGACTGAGGTGCCCATTGTTACACTTGATGAGGACATCGAGCAGAATGGCCTCCCTCCACCGGATTTCATCAAGATAGATATCGAAGGAATGGAACTGCCGGCGTTAGAAGGGATGAGGAGGACGCTCGCGGCGCGACACCCTCTGCTCTATCTGGAAATGCACGGGTCGACCGAGACGGAGAAAGTACAGCGGGCGCGGGAGGTCATCCAGTTCCTCCTCGCTATCGGTTACGCCAGCATCTTACACGTCGAATCGGGAACGCAGATTAGTGCCACGAACGCCCCCGTGGCCCGCAGCGGCCACATCTTCTGCAAGCCCTAAGGCAAGCCACAAGAGAGTTCCGCGGGCGGTTCCATCCCACGCCGCGCATATGCTGAAGATCGCGATTGCCCGCGGACCGTCCAGGTCACCTCGCCGAGCCGCAGTGCCAGGCGATGCTCTTGCGAAGGCCTTCTTCGAAGCTGAT
>JAIQEZ010000124.1 GCA_020073545.1 Terriglobia bacterium
ATCGGTCATTTCAGCTAGCATCCGCCACCCATGCGGCCCGTACCCTGAGCGACCTCCAGCACCAGGTGATGGCCTGCGCGCGATGCCCGCGCCTGATCAGCTACTGCCGCACAGTGGCCAAAGAAAAGCGGCGCATGTATCGCGACCAGGAATACTGGGGCAAGCCGCTCCCGAGCTTTGGCGATGCCCACGCGCAACTCCTGATCCTCGGCCTGGCTCCCGCTGCGCACGGTGGCAATCGGACCGGACGCATGTTCACCGGCGACCGTTCCGGCGATTTCCTCCATCGCGGCCTCTACGTAGAGGGATTCGCGAATCAGCCCACCTCGCTCGACCGCGACGACGGACTGGAGCTGCGTAACTGCTACATTACGGCCTCGCTCCGTTGCGCACCGCCCTTGAACAAACCGCAGCCGCAGGAACTGCGCAACTGCCAGCCGTATCTGGAGAGAGAGTTGGAACTCTTAAGACGCGTGCGCGCCGTGCTGGTGCTGGGGCGCATCGCGTATGAGGCCTATCTGCGCGTGCTCGCCCAGCGTGAGGGTTTCCCGCCCCGCTCGACTTTTCGTTTTGCGCACGGCGCGAGCTTCGCACTGCCGGCTGGCCTGCCGCGCCTGTTCTGCTCCTATCATCCCAGCCAGCAGAATACCCAAACCGGACGCCTGACACCGGCGATGTTTCAGCAAGTGCTTGGGGACATCCGTGATTTTCTCGCTTCCTGAGCCCCCACCAACTTCCTGAAAAACTCGCGGTTGTCACAGACATCGATCTTCACGCGGTGTCTGCGACCCGCACGAAACACCAGCCCTCTCCCAGGGGAGCGGGTGCCCGAGGTACGAGGGCAGGTGAGGGGTTTCTTCCCCACCCCCGAGGTCGCAGACCGCATGAACCGGCGGTCTGCGCCGCCCGTCTGCACTAATCCATCAACATCCCCCCGTTCACTTCCACCGTCTCGCCGGTGATGTAGCGCGCCGCGGGTGAAGCCAGGAAAACGATCACCTCCGCGACTTCTTCGGCCGTTCCGGCACGGCCTATAGGAATGCTGGCCACAAATTTCTGCAATAGATCTGGGGAGCTGTAACGCTCGTGGTAAGGGGTCATGATGACTCCCGGCGCAACGCCGTTCACCCGGATTCCATGTGGGGCAAGTTCCTTGGCAAGGGCTTTCGTGTACGTCAACATTCCGCCCTTCGCCGCTGCATAGGCTGCGGCGCCCGGGCCCCCGCCGTTCCGGCCGGCGATGGACGAGACGTTAATGATGCATCCACTCTTCCGTGCCGCCATCTCCTCCCACACGGCCTGGACGCAGACGAAGATGCTTTTTAGGTTGAGAGCCATAATCTGGTCCCAATACTCCTCGGTCATATCCGCCAGAGTGCGTCGTGCGAGCAGGTCGCCGGCGTTGTTGACGAGGACGTCAATCCGCCCCCAGTGCCGGCGCACCGCTTCCACCATGGCGTGCACGTCGTCATGGCGCGTCACGTCGGCGCGAATGGCGTGGGCTTCGCTGCCCGCCCTGCGTATGGTTTCCACCACTTCCTTGGCTCCTTTTTGATTCTTGTGGAAGTTCACTCCCACGCGGGCTCCCTGTCGCGCCAGGGCTTCCGCCGTCGCCCGGCCAATGCCGCTCGACGCTCCGGTGATCAAAACCACTTGTCCTTCGAGTGTCATCACAACCTCCCCTGCAACGAATGAAGGTGGGCCGGCCAATTTCGCGCCGTTCGAGCTCCGTCGAACTGAACCCCGCATCGTAACGCATCCGGGCGAACAGTTTTCTGAAAAACTCGCAAGAGCTGCTATTCTGCGGGCCCGCCTGGTGGGCGAAGGTTCAGCTTTGCTGACCCTTGCATCTAAAATCCTGGATCCTGCTTCAAACCCCTTGGCAACCCTATGCCTTTTCTGATAATTCTTATTAATTCAGTCCGTTTCCATCTTGCCAGAAGGCCGGGCTGCAGCAGGACTCTCAGCTTGCCTGCGTGATCTCCCTTCCAATCCGCGCCAAAAGGTTGGGCTGGAAACATCGGGAGCATTCGCAAATTCTCGGGAGCATGAAGGGTGGCTTTCCATGATCGAAGTCGAACACCTGACCAAGCGCTATGGACCCACGTTAGCCGTCTCCGATGTCAGCTTCAACGTGCAGAAAGGTGAAGTGCTGGGCTTTCTCGGCCCGAACGGCGCCGGGAAGACCACGACCATGCGTGTGATCACGGGATTCCTTCCCCCCACGTTCGGGACAGTGCGCGTAGCGGGCTACGATGTGACGGAGGAGCCTTTGGAGGCGAAGCGGCGCACGGGCTATCTCCCGGAAGCTCCTCCCGTGTATCCTGACATGACCGTGGATGAGTACCTGGCCTTCGTGGCGCGCATCAAAGGCGTGCCACGTCGTGAGATAAAGACACGATTGGACGAGGTCGCGGAGAAATGCGCCGTGACCGACGTCCGCAGGCGCCAGATTGGGAAACTCTCCAAAGGTTATCGGCAGCGCGTGGGGCTGGCGCAGGCGCTGATTCACAACCCTGAGGTGCTGGTTCTCGACGAACCGACTGCCGGCCTTGATCCCAAGCAAATCATCGAGACCCGCGAGCTGATCAAAGGGCTGGCCGGCCAGCACACCGTCATTCTGAGCACGCACATCCTGCCGGAAGCCGCGAAGACTTGCCAGCGCGTCGTGGTGATCAACGCCGGCAAGATTGTTGCGGTCGGGACGCCGGGAGAGCTCACCCGCCGCTTGCAGGGTTACGGAACAGTGCTCGTCACCGTGGAGGGTCCGGCAGCGGAAATCATCGAGAGGTTCCAGCGAGTCGGCGGCGTGAACTGGGTCGAGCCCCGCGATTCCAGCGATGGCCGGGTAACCCTGGAAGTGCACTCCGAAAAGGAGAAGGACGTGCGCGCCGAGTTGGCGCGCGCCGTGGTGGAATCCGGCTGGAAGCTCTACGAACTGCGAACCAGCGGCATGAGCTTGGAGGAGATCTTCCTGAAGCTCACCACAAAAGATCTCAGCGAGGAGGCCGCAGCGGGCGCCCAGGAAGCGGCGAACTGAGAGTTGCTCCGGAATTGCACTCGGAGTTGCGAGAACAGGTTATTGAGAGCTTGCTGTCAGGCAGGCCCGCACCCTTGCACGGTGTCAAGGCGGCCTTGACGCGAAAGGAATCGCACTATGCGCAATGTCCTGACGGTGGCAGGGAAGGAACTGCGAGCTTACTTCCATTCGCCGATCGCCTACTTGGTCATGACCGTGTACGCCGCAATCTGCGGTTTTGTTTTCTACAGTTCGACGGCTTTTTTTGTCATCCAATCCTTCCGCACGCAAGCGATGGGTGGGATGGGGATGCCGCCTATAAGCCTGAATGAGAACATCATCCGCCCCATCCTGGCCGGAGTGGTCACGGTCGTGCTGCTCTTCCTGATTCCCCTGATCACCATGCGGCTTTACGCGGAAGAGAAACGCTCCGGGACGATCGAGCTCTTGCTGACGTCCCCGCTCACCGATCTCGAGATTATCCTGGGGAAGTTTCTAGGCTCCCTGGTCCTGTTTGCGATTTTGGAAGCCTTGACGTTTATCTACTTCGTGGTTTTATTCCTCTATGGGAATCCCAACCCCAAACCTCTCATCGCGAACGCGCTCGGGCTGCTCCTTTATGGAGCCGCGCTTCTGGCGCTGGGCATGTGGATTTCCACTTTTACGAAAAACCAAATCATCGCGGGTGCGGTCGGCCTGGCGGCTTTCCTGCTGCTTTATCTTCTCGACTGGGTGACAGCTTATTCCAACAGCACGGCCGGGCAGGTGATGTCTTATCTCGCGCTGACGACACATTTTGATAATTTCTCTAAGGGTGTTATCCAATTGAGCGACGTGGTCTATTACCTTTCGGTTGTCCTTCTCGGAATCTTCCTGACCGCCCGCTCGATGGAAGCCTTGAAAGGGAGGCCGTAGCCATGGCGTGGAAAGATCGCATCGGTGGCCGCAGGGGACAGCAAGTTCTGACGGGCGCAAACTTTGCACTCTACACGCTGATCGTGATTGCCCTGATCGTTCTGGTGAATTGGTTTGTGGATCGCCACGACACGCGCTGGGATATGACGCCCAACAAGAAGTACAGCCTCTCGGAGCAGACACGCAAGATCCTCAAGGAGCTGAACCGTGACGTGACGGTTTATGTTTTCGACCGGGAGCTCAGCTTTGGGGAGCGCCGGGACGTGCTCGGCATGTATTCCTCGGTCTCGGGCCGCCTGAACGTGAAATACGTCGACCCGGACCGCCAGCCGGCCCTGGCCAAGGAGTTTGGCGTCCGCACCTACGGAACAACCATCGTGTCTGCAGGTGATCGCCACATGGAAGCCCAGGGCGACACCGAAGAAGGAATCACCAATGCTCTCGTGCGCGTCCAGAAAGGCCAGCGGACAGCTTGCTTCATTCAGGGACACGGTGAGCGCAACCTGGACGGCACCGACCGCGAGGGCTACGACCGCATCAAGAAACAACTCGGCAACGAGAATTACCAGACGGAGTCACTCCTCCTGATGCAGAAGATGGCCATCCCCCCGGATTGCACCATGGTGGTGACTGCCGGCCCGCAGAACGATTATCTTCCCCAGGAGGTCGAGGTTCTCCGCAAGTACATCCAAGGGGGCGGGCGCGCATTGCTGATGCTGGATGCCGGCGTGGAGCTGCCCAACCTGGCGAAGCTCCTGAGCGACTGGAATGTGACCGCCCGCAACGATCTGGTGATCGACATGAACCCGATGGCCCAGATCTTCGGCACCAGCCCGGCGATGCCGCTTATCGTCAAGTATGGGACGAGCCCCATCGTGCAGCCCCTCACCAATCGTGCCACGCTTTTCCCGCTCTCGCGCTCATTTGAAGTCGGCAAAGAGTACAAAGCCGGCGCAAGCGCCGATTCGCTTTGCGAGACTACCGCGGACAGTTACGATGTGACCGACTTCAATCCCAAGATGGAGAAGGTGGCCTTCCGACCCGGCAAGGACCTGAAGGGCCCACTGGCCGTGGCGGTGGCGGGTACCGTCACGGGTCAAAGCGAGAAGAAAACCGAGGGTCGCTTTGTGGCGACGGGGACTTCCCTGATCGCGGCTAACAGCTTCTTGAGTTTTCAGGGCAACCGCGATTTCCTCATGAACTCGATCAACTGGCTGTCGGCCGATGAAGACCTGATTTCCATTCGGCCGAAGCCTCCGGAATCGCAGCATCTGACCATGACTGCGCAGCAGATGCGCCAGGTTCTTTTCCTGGGCGTGTTCGGAATTCCCCTCTTCATTGTGGCAGCGGGCGTGTTGGTGTGGTGGCAACGTCGATGAAAAGCAAAAAATACTTGCACACCTTGATTGCCCTGGCCCTGCTGGCGGGGACCTGGGGGGCCTTCACTTACTACGAGAAGCGCAAGAGCAGCGAGAAACCCAAAACCGAAACGCCCAAGCAGGAGAAGATCTTTTCCGTCGATGCGCAACACATCCAGTCCATCACTTTCAAACCGCGCGAGGGCGAAGCCTTCACCTGTCGCCGCGAGGCCGGGAAGTGGACCATCATGGAACCTCGCCATCTGGTGGCGGATCAGGGCACTCTCTCCGGCTTTCTGAATAGCTTGACGACCGCGACCGTGGAAGACGTCGTCGACCCGCACCCAACCAGCTTGAGGGACTTTGGTCTTGATCCTCCCGGCTTCACGCTGGAACTCGCCACGGATACGAAACCGCAATCCTTCACACTGCTTCTGGGTGACGACACGCCCACCAGCGGAGGAATCTACGCCCAGGCAAGCGGGAACCCACGCGTCTTCACCCTGGGGAGCTATCTGAAATCTTCCCTGCAAAAGAAACTCTTCGACCTGCGTGACCGCCGCGCGCTTACCTTGGAGGCGGACCAGCTTCGGAAGATCGCAGTGGAGTACAAGGATACGCAATGGACTCTCGAGAAGAATCCGGAGGGCGTGTGGGACCTCGTGTTGCCGCCCCCCGTGCGCGCTGACCGCTTCACGGTGGATGGCCTGATCAGCCAGTTGCGGGGCCTGACCATGCAGACGATTGCGGCTGAGGACAAGAAGAAAGGCGGCGATTACGGGTTGGACTCGCCTGAACTTCGGCTGCAATTGACGGGCTCGGACGGGACGCAAACGATCGTCGTCGGGAAGAAGGATAAAGAAGGTGCGCGCTACTTTGCCATGAACTCCGCGCTCGACCCGGTCTTTACGCTCAACTCCGAATTCGTCACCCAGTTCAAGAAGGACCAGAGTGATCTGCGCGAGAAGGACTTGTTTTCGTTCTCATCCTTCGATGTGAAGCGAGTGGAAGTGGGGACGCTCAAGGGTCACTGGGTCTTCGAGCGCCAGCAGAATCAGTGGAAGCAGACAACTCCCAGCGCCAAGAGTATAAACTCAGATAAAATGGACACTCTCTTGACCCGCTTGCGTGACCTGCGCGCGGACTCCTTCCCCAAGGGCAGGAACCTGGCTCAGTATGGGCTGGCCAAGCCTGCTTATCGTTTCACCGTTCAGTCCGGAGAAAAGAACAGCACTGAGCTCGTCGAGGCCTCGAAAGTCGCCGATCAGGTTTATGCGCGAAGGTCCACGGATCCGCTCCCAAGCGAGCTTGCCAAGAATGCCTTGGACGATGTTGAGAAAGCCCTGAGTGAGCTCTGAACAGAAGTGACAAGTGACAAGCGATCCACATTGTTGGTCAAATGAAGAGCCGCAGACCCGAACATCCGGGCCAGCGCTACCACTTCTTGCTCGTTACTCGTCACTGCTTTACTTATTCTTCCACACGGGCTTGCGCTTCTCGATGAGTGCGCGCAGGCCTTCCTGGGAATCCTCCAACTCAAACAACTGGTTCAAGTAGATGTCCTGGGCTCGCTTCAGCGCTTGGTCGAAAGGCCGCCACGTGCCTTCGAAGACCACGCGCTTGAGCAATTGGAGCACGGGACCGCTTTGATCAGAGATGCGCTGCACCAGGTTGTCGACCGTTTCCTTGAGTTGTGCGCGCGGCACGACGCGGTTAACCAAACCCATCTGCAGCGCTTGCGCAGCGCTGATGGGATCTCCCGTAAGAAGCAGCTCCATGGCCCGTCGCGGTCCAATGACGCGCGGGTAAACGACCGCCCCCAGCGGCGGAAACACCCCCAGCTTGATTTCGGGTTGGCGGAACTGGGCATGCTCGGTGGCCACCACCAAGTCACAAAACGCGGCCAGTTCTGCGCCTGCGCCGGACGCCACGCCGTCCACGACGGCAAGCACCGGCTTGGAAATCTCATTCATGGCGTGGAAGACGCCATGGAAAGCGTCCATCATCTGAAAGACCATCTGCGAGGTATACCCCTCCGCACCTACGCCCAGCGAGAAGAAGCCTTCGCATTCCGGGGCGGCATCCATCAGGATCATCCGGACATCCTCACGGGTGGAGAGCCCTTCAATGGCCCTCACCATTTCCCGGAGCATCCCGATGTTCATGATGTTTTGCCTGGGGCGATTCAGGGTGAGGTGCGCGACAATCCCCGTGGCATCCCAGCGAATGAATTTGAAATCCTGCTTTTCTTCCTTGTCGTCCGCCGTCTGCCCGGGAGTTTGTGGATCGTCCGGCATGGTTCCTCCCTCGATTCGGGGTTCGGGACTCGGGCTTCGGGATTCGAGCGAATAACCGAGTCCCGAATGCCTAACCCCGAATCCCGAGTTCCGTTCCTATTTCAGTTTATTGCCGCATTTGCCGCAATAGTCAAACCGTTCTGGAATGCCCTTAGCCCCGCAGTTCTCGCACGTTTTCGTTGGGGCGCCCCAGAGGAACTCACTGGATTTTCCCGCCGCAGCAAGTTCGCGAAGGTTCTTGGTGTCAGCAGGCCGCTTCTCGACAAAGGCTTGGATACCCTCGTAGGGCTCCCAGGAGGTGGAGTGAACGGTCAACCACTCCCGTGCATGGCCAGTCGTGAGTGTCCACGCCAGATCCTTCCAGGTGTCCAACTGCTGGCGCGTGTAGCGCGTGCATTCGGGAAATTTCTGGATCAACTTCTTGGCCAACGCGTTCACAGCCCTGTCGAGCTGCTTCAGCGGGACGACCTGATTCACCAGACCCCAGCCGAGCGCCTGATCAGCAGTGACCTCGTCGCAAGTGAGAAGCATCTCGCGCGCTCGCCGCTCGCCGACGACCAGAGGCAGCCACTGGGTCGCGCCCCAGGCATCGACGAGTCCCACGCGCGTCCCCACCTGCATGAAGCGCACATGGTCCGCCGCAACGGCCAAATCGGCGGCCAGGTTCCAATCGTTCCCTCCGCCTGCCACCACGCCGTTCAGGCGGGCGATGGTGGGTTTGCCAAGATGACGAAATAGATTCAGGGCCTCCGAGAGCAATCCTTGGTACTTCCAGTAGTTCCGTGGACGGCGGAGGAATTCCCTGGAAAACTCTTCGGCGTCGCTCCCGGCACAAAAAGCCTTGTCCCCAGCTCCGGTAAGCACCAGCACTCCCAGGGAATCGTCCAACGCGGCATCGCGGAACGCTTCCGTCATCTCGCGCAGCGTGTCGGAGGAGTAGGCGTTATAGACTTCCGGACGGTTCAATGTGACACGCCCGACGCCATCCTTCTTCTCATAGAGGATGTCGGCAAAACGGAACCGCGAGGTCGCCTGTCCGGTGTACTCCATCGGTGAATCAACCTTCTTTCGTGCTCGCCTCGGGAAGTCTACCGCGTGTGCCTGCTCGCGGCAAACGGCGTTACGCGGCTTCGACCTCCAGCGCCATCCCCATGCCGCCGGAAACGCACAGCGTCGCCAGCCCGCGTCGTGCTCCCCGCCTCCGCATCTCGTGCAGCAGTGTCACGGTGATGCGAGCCCCCGTGCAGCCGATGGGATGTCCAAGGGCAATCGCTCCGCCATTCACGTTCAGGCGGGCGCGATCGAGATGCAACTCGCGGTCGCAGGCCAATACTTGCGCTGCGAAAGCTTCGTTCAGTTCGATCAGCTCGTACTCTTCGAGCCGACGTCCCGTTTTGTACAGCAGTTTCTGAATCGCAGGAACCGGGCCAATCCCCATCAGGCGCGGGTCAACGCCCGCCGTAGCGTAGTCCACGATGCGCGCCAGCGGCCTGCGCGCTGCCCGCTTGGCCTTCTCTGCGGAGACGAGAACCAGCGCGGCGGCGGCGTCCGTGATTCCGGAGGAATTCCCCGCGGTGATCGTGCCGGACCTGGAGAAGACCGGCGGCAACTTGGCAAGCGCCTCGACCGTCGTATCCCGGCGCGGGTGTTCATCCTCAGCGAAAAAGCGTTCGCCTTTTTTCTCCTGGACCTTGACCGGGACGATCTCATCCTTGAACCGGCCGGATTCGATCGCACGCTGCGCGGCTTGCTGGCTCGAGAGCGCATAGGCGTCCTGTTCCTGGCGTGAGATCTTGTATTGCTCAGCCAGCAGCTCGGCCGTCTCTCCCATGATCAACTTTGCCAGCGGGCAGAGGAATCCGTCCTGATACATGCCGTCAACCAGCTTTTGATGGCCAAGCCGCGCGCCCCAGCGCGCTCCCTCAACGAAGAACGGGACCCGACTCATCGCCTCGACGCCGCCCACCAAAATCACCTCAGCGTTACCGAGGACGATTTCCTGAAATCCCAGAACAATCGCTTTCATCCCGGAGGCGCACGCCTTGTTCACCGTGTACGCTGGGATGCTTTCTGGAATCCCTGCGCGCGCGGAGATCTGCCGTGCAGGGTTGGGCCCGTTCCCAGCTTGGCGAGCGTGGCCGAAGATGGTTTCCTCGACTTCCGGTGGTGCGACCCCGGCTTGCTCGAGAGCAGCCTCCGCGGCAAGGACGCCCAGGTCAGGAGCGCTGCAATCGCGCAGCGACCCGCCAAACTTCCCGATCGGGGTCCGCACGGCACCGAGAATGAAAACTCCTCTCATGGCGCGCGATGATGCTATCACAGCGAACTCACCGGTGGGTAGAGAGCGATTCCCTACGGGGTTTTGCAGAACCTGCGCTATGATGGGGCGAGAGGAGGCCGCATGAGTAGTAACCAATACTGGCTTCCGCTGCTGGTTCTCCTGCTGTTGGGCTGTGCCCGAACGGAGTCCACCGCGCCCATCTATGACGAGAAGGCGGATGCGCATCGCGACATCTCTGCGGCGATTGCGAATGCCGAAAAGGCCAAGAAAAATGTCGTGCTCGTCTTCGGCGCAGACTGGTGACCCGACTGCCATGCGCTGGATGCGCAGATGCATAAAGTTGGGCTGGCTTCCCTCCTCGAGCGGAACTTCGTCGTCGTGAAGATTGATGTTGGGCGCATGGATAAGAATCGGGACGTGGCCGAGCTGTACCACGTTCCCATCAAACGCGGAATCCCCGCCCTGGCTGTGTTGGACGCAGGCAGACATCTCCTCTACGCGATGGACCAGGGCCAATTTGCCGACGCCCGTCACATGACCTACGAGAGTATCAAGGCGTTCTTCGAGCAGTGGAAACCAAGGAATTGAATTGCCGCACGTGAATCGGCCAGCGAGTTCGTGAGATACCAGCAGGTTGCGCCCGCTGCGGCGGGCGATAGGGCAGAAGGGGGTAGATGCAAACGCAGAGGTTCGCCTCCGGGAAACTCTAGTGAGCTGGTGGCCGGGTTCGCCGTTTCCATGTACCTTCCCCGTACCGCTCGTCCTGTCTCAGGCAAATTGACACACTACCAGGGCCGACCGGTTTGCGTGCAAGGCCACCCTTCCGGCTGGGGGGGCATCCAACCGACCTGCGGACCGGAGCGGAATTCTGGAGCTAACACCGGCGAGGTGTGAGCTTGACTTTCGAAAACCAGAAAAATAGAATCGAAACGTAAACCCTAGAGTCGAAGGTGGGCATAGTGTCGCATCAGTACGTTTCTTGTCATTCTTGGGTGGGCCGCTGGGCGCCTTGGATTCTTGCCGCGGTCGCCCTCAGCGTATACCTACCAGCCTTACAAGCTTCACCTCCGAAAGAGAACGACCAAGACAACGAAAAGAAGCTGAGCAAGGAGGAGAAGCGGCGTCAGAAGGCGGTCCAAAAAGAGATGGAGAGCCCCTACAAGAAGTGGCTCAGCGAGGAAGTCCCTTATATCATCACGGATGACGAGCGGGCCGCCTTCAAAAAGTTCACCACCGATGAAGAGCGGGAGCAATTCGTCGAGCAGTTCTGGGAGCGGCGCAGCCCCAACCCTGGCAGCCCCGAAAACGAATTCAAAGAGGAATATTACCGTCGCATCGCCTACGCCAACGAGCACTACGCTTCCGGCATCCCCGGCTGGAGGACCGACCGCGGCCGCATTTACATCATGTGGGGTCCGGCAGACGAAATCGAATCCCACCCCAGCGGCGGTTCCTACGATCGGCCCGCAGACGAAGGCGGCGGCGAGACCGCTACTTTTCCCTTCGAGAAGTGGCGGTATCGCTACATCGAGGGCATCGGCACGAACGTCATCCTGGAATTCGTCGATCCCACCATGACCGGCGAGTATCACCTCACGATGGACCCCGGTGAAAAGGACGCTCTGCTGCACGTCCCGGGAGCCGGTCTGACCATGATGGAACAGATGGGCATGGCCTCGAAGGCAGATCGCTTCACCCGCAGCGACGGTATGACCATCGGGCAAGGGATGGGCGGCCAACCGGAGGCCATGGAAGAGTTCACGCGACTGGATCTCTACGCCAAGATTTTCAGACCGCCCCCGGTCAAATTCAAGGACCTGAAAGCTGTGGTGACCTCCAAGCTCTCGGCTCAGCTTTTGCCCTTCGACGTGCGCACCGATTTCATCCGCGTGACCGAGGAAACCGTGCTCACCCCGGTGACCATCCAGGTCCAGAACAGCGACTTGCAGTTCCAGAACAAAGACGGCGTCATGCACGGCGTTTTGGATATCTTTGGCCAGATTTCGAGTTTGGGTGGCCGCATCGTTAACACCTTTGAGAAGAGCTTGGTGTTGGATGTGCCGGAGGGCGAATTCCAGAGCTATCAGGACCACAGGTCGGTGTATCAGGAGGTCGTGCCGCTCAGGCCCGGCCGTTACAAGCTGAGCTTGGTTCTCAAGGATGACTTGAACGGCCACATGGGATCAATGGAACTTGGCATCGTCGTGCCGCGCTACGACGAGGACAAGCTCGCCAGTAGCTCCCTCATTCTGGCCGACCTCATCCAGCCCCTCCCGACGAGCCAGGTGGGTTCCGGCCCCTTTGTGATTGGCGGGACCAAGGTTCGTCCAAGCGTCAACGGCAGGTTCACTCGCGATCAGAAGCTCGGGATCTACATGCAGGTGTATAATCTGGGTGTCGACGAGAAGACGCACAAACCCGCGTTGGAGGTGCAGTACGAGATCCTGAAAGATGGGAAGGCCATTCTGAACCAACCGGAGGATCCGGGGAATTTGAAGAAGGCCGGGCAGCAATTCACGGTGGAGAAGACGATGCCGCTCAGCGGACTTGCGCCCGGCAAGTACACAGTGCAGATCAAGGTCACCGACAACATCAAAAAACAAACTGTTAGCCCTACGGCCAGTTTTGAGGTACGCTAGACCACGAGTTTTCCCCTCCGACGGGCGGGGGGCGCTGAGGAGAGCACGGGATTCATGAAAAATCTAAAGTCTGGAAGCCGACTGGCGGCCTTGTTGCTGGTGAGCGGTTTCCTGCTTCCCTGCTTGCAGCCTGCGCAAAGTGTGGCGGCGGGGTACGGGAGACTGGCTGGAATCGTTTCCGATGGCCTGGGTAACCCTTTGATGGGTGCGACGGTGATGCTTGTCGGGCCCACCGCCATCGCGGCCGAGGCGGCCAGTCAGACGGTGGAGCGCGTCATCACCGACGCGCATGGCCAGTTCGCGATCGAACATCTCGTCCCAGGCTGGTACTCCCTCAAGGTGAGCTCGCCGACGCGCTTGCCGGCCATGCGCAACGGCATCCGCATAGATGCCGGGGAAACGGCCGTCGCGCGGTTTGTCCTGACGGACATCTTCGCGCCCATCCGCTTCCAAGTGCCCAACAGTTCCGTCTCCACTTGGGGAGATGACTGGAAGTGGGTTTTGAGGACTTCCTCCACCACCCGGCCCATCCTTCGCTTCCGCAGCCAAACGCAGGTAGCGAGGGCTTCCACGCAGAAGGCGAAACTGCCGCTGCCGCCGAGCCAGTCCCTGGTCGGCATGCTGCCAGGTTCCGCGCGACGTAATCCGCTGGCCGGTGACCCAGGCCTGGGCAGCGTGCTCGCCTACCTCCGGCCGCTCTCACAGGATTCCGACTTGCTTGTAGCTGCCTCCTTCGCCCCAGCCAGCACCCAGGCAGGCACGGTGGCGACGGTGTTCCGTCGCAATCTGCTCAAGGGTAATCCTCAGGAAATCGGTTTGATCGTTCACCATTTCAGCTTGGCGGGGGGAGTTCCGCTCCCCGCAGGGAACGCGCCGGGGTTTGTCTCCCGCGCCCAGGGCTTGGTGCTCAGCTATTCGGAGACACGCCTGGTCGCGCCCAAGGTCACGGTGACCGCGGGGATGGACTTGAATTATCTGAACTCGCTGGGCGATGTGCTGACTGTGCAGCCCCACATGAAACTGGAATACCAGGCGACGCCCGCCACGGTTGTTTCCGTCCTGTACGGGCCCGCACGCGCGGATGGATTCGATACGCTGCTGGAACGCGTGAGCATGCTGGATGCCTTCCCGCGCATCACCAAGCGCAATGACCAGATCAGGATGGAGCAATTGAACCACTCGGAAGCCTCGGTTACTCGTCGAATCGGTAAGTCAGCCCGCGTGCAGGTGGCGACCTATCACGACAACGTGCGGAATGCTGCGGTGTGGGGATTGGGCCATGCCGAAGGCGCGCCATGGCTGGCCGGGAACGTCCTCCCCAATCCTGCTGTCAAGGGCATCGTGGTGAACGCTGGAGATTACCAGTCGGCAGGTTTCCGGGCCGTCTATTCCCGGACCTTCGGCGGGCACTGCGAGGCGTTGGTCGCCTATGCCACAGGCGATGCCCTCGTAGCCCGCGGCCCGGTGGTTCAGGGCGAAGCATGGTTCGAAGCCGAAGACGCCTTGGCTACCTCTTGCTGGTTTGCACGGTGGTGTTGCAGCTGGGTATGAAGGCAAGGTTTGGCAACGGCCCCGCCCGGCC
>JAIQEZ010000007.1 GCA_020073545.1 Terriglobia bacterium
GATATCAATGAAGTGATGCAACTGACGCCGATAAGCGTTGAGGAGTTCCTCGTAGGAAGAAAAGCTGGTGGGGTCACCGGTTGCGAGGCCGACTTGCTTTCCGGTGCGCGGGTCAACGCCGTTGTTGAGGGTGATCTCCAATACCTTGGGCAGGTTGAAATATCCCGTAAGAATGTAGGCTTCCTTGCCGAACGCCCCGGTTTCCACGCACCCGGAGGTCCCACCCGCGCGCGCATCTTCCAGGGATTTCCCCTGTCGCAGCAGTTCTTCGACCACCAGGTCAGCGTTGAATATGGAAGGCTGTCCCCAGCCTTTGCGGATGATCTCGACGCCTCGCCGCAGGAACCGGTTGGGGTTCCTCTTGCTGAGTTGCAGGTTCGAAGAGGGCTGCAAAAGCCGCATCTCCTCGATGACTTCCAGAGTCAGGTAGGTGACCTCGTTGACGCCGCAAGAGCCGTCCGCCCGCAGGCCGCCCAGGTTGATGTTGGCGAAGTCGGTAAAAGTGCCGCTCTCCGCCGCGGTGACCCCGACTTTGGGCGGAGCAGGCTGGTTGTTGAATTTCACCCACAGGCATTGGAGAAGTTCTCGGGCAGATTCGCGGGTCAGGGTGCCTTCCTCGATCCCGCCTTTATAGAAAGGATACAAATGCTGATCGAACCTGCCAGGGCAGAAGGAGTCCCAGCCATTCAGCTCGGTGATGACACTGAGGTGTACGAACCAATACGCCTGCAGGGCTTCCCAGAAATTCCTCGGTGGGTGAGCGGGAACGCGGCGGCAGACTTCTGCAATCGTTCTCAGCTCGGCCTGGCGGTCAGGGTCCGGCTCCGCCTGGGCCATTTGCTCGGCCAGCTCCGCGTGCCGCTCGGCAAACCGCATCACGGCGTCGGCCGCCACGGACATGGCGCTTAGTTCTTCCAGTTTCCTGAGCGCATCGGAATCGTTCAGGAAGTCCAATTCCCGAAGGCGAGCGTGCACCTCCTCTTTCAGGTCTAGCAACCCCTTCCGGTAAATCACATCTCCGAGCACGGTGTGCCCGGGCGCGCGCTGTTCCATGAACTCCGTGAAGAGGCCGGCGTTGTATGCCTCTTTCCATTCCGGCGACATCTCCGCGAAGATCCTGTCGCGCATGGACCGGCCTTTCCAGTAAGGGATCACCTCCCCACGCTGCACGCGGCGGGCGTCGTCGCCAACCTGATAGGAAATCTTGGGGCGAGAGTTGAGGATTTGCAGGTCTTCCTCGCTGTGACAGCACAACTCAGGAAAAGTGGGCGTAGCTTTTGGAGCCGGTCCCCTCTCACCGACTATCAGTTCCTGGTCTCCGATGTAAATGGTCTCGTGATCGAGCAGATGTTTCAAGGCCTGCGCCCGGAGCATCGGAAGGGACGCGATTCGGGACTCTCGGTAGAAGTCCGTAAGCAGCTTGGCGCGCTCGATGGACACGCTGGGCTTGGCGGCAAGGCTCTGCTGGCGCAGCATGGCGACTCTCTCGTTCATTATCCACCTCCAATGCTCACCGAAAACCCGCTCTGCTCGAATTGTTGGGCGATGGTTTGTATAGATTCGGAGGAAGGCACATCCACATCGCCGAGGAGATAAGGCATATGAAGCCGCGTGTACTTGCCGGTTCCGGTCCGATGGTAAGGCAGAAGGTGGACGCTGTGCAACTGGGAGCGCTTGAGAAGTCGGGCCATGCGTTGAATCTCTCCAGGGTCGTCGTTGATGCCGGGAATAACCGGAATCCTGACGACCACGGAATTCCCTTGCCGCGCCAGAGCTTCCAGGTTCCCCACAATTTCGTCGTTGGGCACGCCCACGTATTTCCTGTGTTTGGCCGAGTCAAGAATCTTCAAGTCATAAAAGAAGACGTCGACCTTCTTGCCAAGAGTCAACAGCAATTCCCGGTTTGCATAACCGCACGTTTCTACCACCGTGTGGAGGCGCCTTTCGCCGCACGCGTCGAGCAGAGACAGCAGAAAGGCGGGTTGGTAAAGTGGTTCTCCCCCCGAAAAAGTGACTCCGCCAAAAGACTCGTCATAAAAGACGAGATCTTTCTCAATCTGTTGGATGACCTCCGCGACCGTCATCCAACGCCCGACGAGCTGACGGGCATTCGCCGGACACACCGAAACGCACGAGCCACAGGCTTCGCACTGCGAACTGGTCTGGAGCGAACCGTTGACTTCGACAATTGCGTTGTGAGGGCAAACGCCTACACACTCCCGGCACTGGACACACCGGTCTGGGAAGAACATGAGACTGGGGTTTCGGCTCCGGCCCTCAGGGTTGTGGCACCACCAGCAGGATAGCGGGCAGCCTTTGAAGAATACGGTAGTGCGAATCCCCGGGCCATCGTGAAGGGAGTAGCGGCGAATGTCGAAGACCAAGCCCCTCGTCTGGTCAATGTTTTTCAAACGCGTGCGTTGTTCTAAGCCGCTCAAATGATCCTACTCCCCCAGCCACTCGTGCCAGCATTGATATTATTGCGCTCACGCTGAGCGGCACGCTCTCCACATTGTATACAATGCGGGATACAGTCGTAACGGTCAAGAGACATTATGCCCGTGTCCAGCTACGGCCTCTCCGTTAAGCGGTTTACAGATCAGAAAGCCGGCCACGGTAATTATGTAGTTCGCCACCAGCATTTTATATCCCATATTGTAGCCCACGTGTCGAGCTTTCTGTGCTCGCTCGGTGTCCTCGCATCCGAGGTAAACGACGCAAGGGACTGGCCGCAGGTCACATTTTCCCGCCAGTCATAGCCGTCGTTATGAGAGTCCTTTGGGCTGTAGGCGTAGTCGCTTATGCAATGAGAACGTAGCACGGCCCGCTTTGCCTTCCAGCGGATAATTGCTTTCAGCAACATGGCTTTCCAGGCGAGGACACTTGTGTGTGACAGTAATGATTCTATGCCTAAACAGTGAGACGCGACGCCATCAGAAAGGCTGCGATGCGAAATCCCACGCCCTGCGCGCTTGTAGATGTATTATCATCACGGTATCTCGTGTCCACACTCGCTGTCCCGAGCGTCTCTCCGGAGGTTTCCGATGTCTATTCCAGCCACGCGGGGCCAGTCTTCAGTCCACGTCTGGGAGGAGCCCCTGGTGATCCCGACCTATCGCGTCGAGGAGCCCGATCGCGCGCCAGTCTTTTGCAGCGGTCGCGCCTATCAAGGTGTCAAGAGCGCCATCTACCCCTATCCGATTCTGGACCAGCTTACCGACATCCGCGAGGGCCGGACCTACCGGGGCGTCTACCTCGAGAACCGGTTCATCAAGCTCTGCGTGCTGCCCGAGATCGGGGGGCGCATCTTCTGGGCCGTCGACAAGACGGACGGGTACGACTTCTTCTATCACCAGCACGTCATCAAGCCCGCGCTGGTCGGTATGCTGGGTGCGTGGATTTGTGGAGGCGTGGAGTGGAACGTGCCGCACCATCACCGCGCAACCACCTTCATGCCGGTGGACTACACGCTCGAAGAGCGCCCCGACGGCAGCAAGACGATCTGGGTCGGTGAGACCGAGCTCCGCCATCGCATGAGATGGAGTGTCGGCCTGACGCTCTACCCAAACCGCTCGTACATTGAGGCTGCTGTTAGACTCTTCAACCGCACGCCCTTGGCTCACTCCTTCCTGTTCTTCACGAACGTCGCCGTGCACGCCAACGAGGATTACCAAGTGATCTTCCCGCCCCGGACGCAGATCGCCGTCGCTCACGGAAAGAGCCAATTCTCGCACTGGCCGATCTCGCACAGTGTGTTTGATGGCGTGGATTACACGCGCGGTGTGGACGTGAGCTGGTGGAAGAACCATCCTGCGCCCATCTCCTGGTTCTGCTGGCAGTGTGAAGAAGATTTCTTCGGGGGCTACGACCATGGCCGCGAGGCAGGCGTTGTCCACGTCGCCGACCACCACGTCGTCCGCGGAAAGAAGTTCTGGGAGTGGGGCACCGGCCCCGAAGGCGCCTTATGGCACCAGATCCTCACCGAGACGGACGGTCCATACCTTGAGCTGTTGGCCGGTGCGTATTCTGACAACCTGCCGGACTACACTTGGATTCAGCCCTATGAAGTGAAGACCTGGAAACAGTACTGGTATCCGTTGCGGGGGATCGGAGGCGTCAAGAATGCCAACCTCAACGCGGCCGTCAACCTGGATGTGAGCTCGAACGGCGTTGCCGGCTTCGGTTTCAATGCCACCACAGAATACCGCGGCGCCCAGGCCGTCCTCGAGGCGGGCGAGCAAGTCCTCATTCGGGAGACCATCGACATCGGTCCGGAGAAGCCATACTGGAAGGAGATCCCGTTGCCGGCCAGAACAGACCCACAGAGTCTCAAGGCTGTGCTGTTGGGCTCAGCAGGAAAGGAGCTGGTCGGTTACAGCCCCGTTAAACTCAGCGAGATGCCCACGCCAGAGCCCGTCAAAGCTCCGCCCGCCCCGCGGGACGTCAAGACGAGCGAAGAACTTTACCTCACGGGCCTGCGCCTGGAGCAGTTCCACAACCCAGCGATGGAGCCGTATCCGTACTACGAGGAGGCGCTGCGCCGGGACCCCGGCGACACCCGCGTGAATACGGAACTCGGGATCCTCTACTGCCAGCGGGGAATGTTTCGGGAAGCGGAGGGAAACCTGGCGACCGCTCTGAAACGACTCACCTACAATCACACGAATCCGCGGAACGGAGAGGCGTCCTACTACTTGGGCGTAGCGCTTGAAGGACAGGGAAAATACGACTCCGCTTACGACGCTTATTTCCAGGCCACCTGGAGTGCGGCCTGGAGCGCCGCCTCCTATTACGCGCTGGCGCGGCTCGCTGCGCGCAAGGCCGATTTTGCCAAGGCGGTCGAACTAGTCGAAGCCTCGATTGCCACGAACGGCCTGAACTTTGAGGCGCGCGACCTCCGAGCGGCGATTCTGCGGCGCCAAGGGGACTACCCTGAAGCGGCGCGCGCCGCGCGCGAAGTTCTGGCGGTGGATCCCCTCGACTTCTGGGCCGGCAATGAGCTTTATCTTGCACAACTTGCAACGAGCGACAAGGCCGAGGCCGAGCACACGCTGCGAACTCTCACGTTACGGATGCGCGGCGAAACTCAATCTTATCTCGAGGTCGCTGTGGACTACGGCGATGCCGGATTGTGGGATGACACCATCGAACTCCTCGTGCGATTTGTGAATGCGGCGCCCTACAAGTCCCGCCTTAATCCCATGGTCTACTACTATCTGGCCTATTACTCGGACCAGCTTGGTAAGCGGGAGGACGCGTCGAATTACTGCCGGCTCGCGAGCCAGGCGCGCAGCGACTACTGTTTCCCGTTCCGCTTGGAATCGATCAGCGTATTGCGTCGCGCGATGGAGGTGAATCCACGCGATGCGCGGGCGCCCTATTGCCTCGGGAACCTGCTCTACGACCTGCAGCCGCAAGAAGCCATCCGCGCATGGGAAAAGGCTCGCGCCACGGACGATTCGCTCGCCATGGTCCACCGTAACCTCGGTCTGGCTTACTGGCGCATCCAAAACGATCTACCCGCGGCGCTCAAAGGCCTGGAAATGGCGGTCGCGCTCGACCGGAGCAATCCGCGGTTCACCTACGAACTTGATGTGCTCTTGGAAGCGGCCAATGTTCCTCCCGAGAGACGGCTGGAGCACCTGGAAGACAATCAGCCGACAGTTCTCCGGCGCGACGATGCTGTTTCACGGGAAGTGCGGCTCTACGTTCTGCTCGGGCAGTACGACAAGGCGCTCGCGATCTTGACGACGCGGCATTTCCACGCCTGGGAAGGAGGCGGGGAGATTCACAAGGTCTATGTCGATGCCCACTTGCGGAAAGGCGAGCGATTCTTCCAGCAGGGGCAATATCGTCAGGCGCTCAGTGAGTTCGAAGCAGCGCGCGCCCACCCCCAGAATCTGGAAGTCGGGGAGCCGTGCCGCGACCCGCGTCTCGCCGAGATTGCTTACCACATCGGTCTGGCCCAGGAAGAACTGGGAGAGAGTGCGGCCCGGCAATCGTTTGAGCAGGCCGCGGCCGCTACCAGCAGCGAGGGGTCGGAGAATCGCTATTATCAGGGCTTGGCGCTCAAGAAGCTCGGACGCAACGAGGAAGCGAGTCGCCTGTTCGACGAACTGATCCAGGCAGGGAAGGAACATGAAGCGCGCGCGGACTTGGATTACTTTGCCAAGTTCGGCGATAAGCAGTCTGACACGGAGCGTCTGACGCGCGCCCACTACCTGCAGGGATTGGGGTTCCTCGGCAAAGGACAGACCGGAAGCGGCAAGAGGGAGTTCCAGAAAGTGCTGGCAATTAATGCCAGCCATCTCGGCGCACGCGGCCGATTGGCCGCACTGGAATAAGACCCCTTGGCCGCGATTTCTCGCCACGGAGGGGAAGGGCTGCCCGCTTTACGCTGCATTAGGACTTGGGCTCACTCCACGGTGGGGCAAGGTGGATCAGAAGGCTTGCTGCTTCTCACCGGCGCCTTCGTCCGGGGAGATGGCGACGAAGTAACCGGCGCCCTGCCGATTGACGCGAGCCCACTCGCCGGCGCACGCCCCTTGCGGTAATTACCCCGACGGGCGCGGATGTATACTCGTTACAGATCTACATGAAATGAGCTACGGAAAGGAATGGACATGAACTGGACGGAACTCCTCAAGGCAGAGATCCAGTCCACGTACGTAGTCACAGAGGGGTTGCTCGCTCTAGTAGATGACGACACCCTGGAGTGGAAACCCTCCCCAGGCAGTAACTGGATGACAATCGGCCAACTCCTCAAACACATAACGCAGTGCTGCGGCGCCCCTTTGCGAGGCTTCATCACGGGTGATTGGGGACTGCCGGAAGGCATGGATATCAGCGAGCTGACGCCGGAAAAGGACCTGCCGCCAGCGGAAAAACTGCCCGCCGTTCAGAGCGTCGCCGAGGCGAGGCAGCTCTTGCAGGAAGACAAGCGAGTGGCACTCGAAATGTTGACAGCCTGTGGCGAGGAAGGGCTTGCTCACAACCCAACGCCTGCCCCTTGGGATCCGACCGAGATGCTGCTGGGGCATCGCCTTCTCCAAATGGTGGATCACCTGAAACAGCACAAGGGACAACTCTTCTATTACCTGAAACTCCAGGGGAAGCCGGTCAACACTCACAACCTTTGGGGAATGTAGCGACTTTCGTGTTGGAGTCCAACGTCAAGGTGCCCGTCCCGCCGGCCACGACGTGACTCTGCTGAACCTGATGTTTCAGGAAGACAAGAGATCGCACGACCACGGAGCGGATCATGGATTACACCTATCAAGACATTGCCAAGATGATTGATCATTCCCTGCTGAATCCCACGCTCACGGACCCGGAGCTGGAGCAAGGCTGCCGGTTCGCGCTGGATTCTGGCTGCGCGAGTGTCTGCGTCATGCCGTACTACCTGAAGCGGTGCGCGGAGATTCTGAAAGGCAGCACGGTGAAGCCAAGCACCACGATCGGGTTCCCGCATGGCGGGCACGCCACGGCGATCAAGGTTGCGGAAGCCCAGAAGGCGCTTGACAACGGCGCGGAAGAGTTGGACATGGTCGTCAATATCAGTAAGGTGCTCAGTGGGGACTGGGATTATGTGCGGTGGGACATCAACGGCGTCATCGAACTCGCCCACGCGCGCGGCACGAAAGTGAAAGTGATCTTCGAGAACTGCTACCTGAAGAACGAGCACAAGATCAGGCTGTGTGAAATCTGCGGGGAACTAGGCGCCGACTGGGCGAAGACCTCCACCGGCTACGGCACGGGCGGGGCCACGCTGGAAGACCTGCGATTGATGCGAGCCCACTCGCCGGCGCATGTCCAGGTGAAAGCCGCAGGAGGCATCCGCGATCTGGACAAGCTGCTGGAAGTCCGAGCCTTGGGCGTAACCCGAGTCGGCGCATCCCGCACGGCAGAGATCTTGAACGAATGCAAGCGGCGGCTGGGAAAGTAGACGGGGGTTTGTCGGGCGCTGCCGCCGGAGGGTGATCCGCCAGCATCTTTGCTCGACTTGCCTGGTCGAAAGTGGAGACTCGACTGGCTGACAGGGAGCTTTCTTTGCAGGTCGGCTCCCGCCTGCCGCGCCAGGTTTCAGATCAATGGCGGGCAGCTTGCCGCCTGCATGCCAGATCCCTCCCGTCGTCATGATCATTGAAAAAATCACAGAAACCCTTGCCGGAAGCCTCGAAGATGGCTATCTTGGCCTCTGTCGTGATACGTCACCAAAAGGGCAGTTATGCAACCGCGCGGCGTGGGCCTCGCAAGCGCGCATCTCCGCATAGTGAGAGCCACCGACCTGAGGACCCGCTTCGCAATGCAGTCTTGACCCCCTGGCCACGCGGGTCGCTCAACGATCTGCCTGGAGACGAAAGGACGAAGTGATGGGACAGACGATTTACCAAGTGGACGCGTTCACCAGCCGGCCGTTCGCGGGGAATCCCGCTGCGGTTTGCCTCCTACCGGCGCCGGCCGAGGAAGCATGGATGCGCGATGTGGCGCGCGAGAAGAATCTTTCGGAGACGGCCTTCCTAGTGCGGCAGGCGGACGGCTTCAACCTGCGCTGGTTCACGCCCACGGTGGAAGTGGAACTGTGCGGGCACGCGACTCTGGCGAGCGCGCACATCTTGTGGGAGACCGGCGTGCTGAAGCCGAACGAGCAAGCGCGCTTCTACACGCTGAGCGGTTTGCTCACGGCCGAGCGCTGCGGTGAGTGGATCGAGCTGGATTTCCCCGCCAAGCCGGAGGAGCCCGCCACGCCCTGGGACGAGCTGGTGCGCGGGTTGGACATCACGCCGCGTTACGTGGGCAAGAGCCAGTTTGATTTTCTGGTGGAGGCTGACTCCGAGCAGACCGTACGCAGCCTGGCGCCGGATTTCACCTTGCTGAAGCGCGTGAGGGCGCGCGGGGTGATCGTCACCGCGCGGGCGGAGAGCAGGGAATTCGATTTCGTCTCGCGCTTCTTCGCGCCGGGCGCAGGAGTGGACGAAGATCCGGTGACAGGCTCGGCGCACTGCGTGCTGGGTCCGTACTGGGCGAAACATCTCTGCAAAACGGAGTTCGTGGCTTACCAGGCGTCAGCGCGGGGCGGCGTGGTGAAGGTCCGCCTGGTGGGCAACCGCGTGAAGCTGGGCGGCCAGGCCGTCACCGTGATGCGCGGGGAATTGGTGTAGCGAGTGAGGGCGCAAATGGAGACAGGCAACCCCCCGGCGGCATTATGCGCGACGCCATGAGATGCCCAAGGCAGCATGATTCTCCTCCCGCGAAATCGTCACGGGCTTGACGGCGAATCCCCACCAGACTGTTCGCCGCGTGCTGTTTGCTGCCTACTGCACACCGCCCACTGCCTTCTGCCTACTCAGGATGACACCGGTTTCGGGAGTTCCTTGACGGCACGGGCGATTCACACTGGATCCGGACACCAGCGGCCCGCGAAACTCGTTGACAGGTTGGAATGGCAACGCCAAACTATGAGGAGAAGGCTCAGACTTCAGGGTAGTGAGGGTAGTATGCAAGTTGAAAAGCGCGTGTCGCGTCGCCCACTCGAACAGGAGTTGGTCTCGCGCGGCGTGCGGATGACGCGCCAGCGACGCCTGCTGGTCGAGATCATCCAGAGCGCCGCCGGTCACCTGGACGCGATCGCCCTCTGGCAGCGCGCCAAGGAACAGGATCCCACCCTCAACAAAGTCACGGTGTATCGAACGCTGGGGATGCTGAAAAAGCACGGCTTGGTGGACGAACTGGATCTGATGCACCTGGAGGGGGGGAAGCATTACTACGAAGCCAAGACCACGCGCGACCACATCCACCTGGCCTGTACGAAATGCGGACGCATTCAGGAGTTTGAAAGTTCACTGTTTGAGAAGTTGAAGGGCCAGATCGAACGTGAGCGGCAGTTTCGCATCAAGGTCGTCCGTGTAGAAGCCGGCGGTCTCTGCGATCGCTGCCAGGGCTAGGTTCCTACCGCAGCTGGCTCTTCAGGGGATTGACCACTAGCCGCAGGAAATGGTCTCGTTGCCCAGCCACCCCCGCGCAATCTAGGAGAAACGGAACAGTGTCACCCGACTGAATGTCGTGGTCGCAACCGACGACGTACATCATTGGCACAATTTCGTTGGCAGCCTCAGTGATTGATCTGCTGCAACAGGCGCTCGTAAGCCTGCCGAAAGTCGGAATTCTTCGGGTCGAGTTCGTACGCCGCTCGGTATTCCTGCAAGGCGCCCTGGCGGTCGCCTTTTTGCTCAAGCGCAAAACCGAGTGAGTAATGCGCAAAACCATTATGGGGGTTCAGGCGTAGCGCCTCGCGCTGTTCGGCAATGTCTCCATCCCAATCGCCCTTGTGCCCAAGCGCCACGCCGAAAGCGCAGTGCGCTGCGTCATCATTGGGGTTCAGGTGCAGTGCCTCGTGCTCTTCCGCGATCGCTCCATCCCAATCGCCCTTATGCCCAAGCGCCAAGCCGAGATTGTAGTGCGCAGCGTCATCATTGGGGTTGAGGCGCAGCGCCTCGCGTTCTTCTGCGATCGCTTCATCCCAATCGCCCTTGCGCCCAAGCGCCACGCCGAGATTGTTGTGCGCCCTGTCATTATTGGGGTTGAGGCGCAGCGCCTCGCGGTATTCCGCGATCTCTCCATCCCGATCGCCCTTGCTCCCAAGCGCTCCGCCGAGATTGACGTGCGCCTTCTCATTGTTGGGGTTGAGGCTTAGCGCCTCGCGGTATTCCGTGACTGCGCCGTCCCTGTCACCCTTCTGCCCGAGCGCCACGCCGAGATTGTTGTGCGCCATGTCATTATTGGGGTCGAGGCGCAGCGCCTCGCGGTATTCCGCGATCTCTCCATCCCGATCGCCCTTGCTCCCAAGAGCCGCACCGAGTGCGGCGTGCAAATCCGAGTCTTGAGGTTGTAGCCGAACTGCCGCGCGATACTCCGTCTCGGCGTCAGCATAGCGCTTGTCCCGCATGAACTCCGCCCCCCGCGCGGCGTGTTGCCGGATTTCCGCTTGCCGCGCCCGCAGCGCTCGGCCAACATGCTCCGGCTTCGTTACCTTCGCGCCCTTCAGCGCGCTAATCAGTTCGTCCTCGCCGCCAGCCATGCGGACTTCCTGGAGATAATCAGTGGTGGGCTTGAAATCGATACCGCGTTCGCGGACCAGCATGGTTACTCGATGGCCCGGCACTTGGCCTGCCAGCAGGAGAATGATCTGAATCTGATCGAGCGGCCTCCTCGTTGCCCCGCCCGCTGGCTGGGGGCGTCTCGCCGCGCGCAGAGCTGCCAGGAACGCCTCGTTTGCCCCCACCGCTCTGAGAGTCTGGAGGAATTCTTCCGTCGGCGCAAAATCAATGCTTCGTTGCTCGATCAACTTCGCGCCCGATTCATCACCCAACCCGGACCGCACCAAGCCTTGCACTTGCTCTTGTGTGAAGGCCTTCTGCTGCGCCCTCGCGGGCAGCGCAAGAATCAGTGCGATCATGAGCATCAAGGCGGTCGTAACGGGCCGATGCTTCATCCGCGCCTCCCGAAAGCAGGAATCGCATTGACGAATTGTGCGCATTGTAGCACGGGGAGGACGCCGGCGGATGCCCCCTTGCCGCGGGCGATCAGGATATGCTGGGACCGCGCCGATTGCCCCCATAGCGCCGACCTTCAGGTCGGCATTTTCTTGTTTTTCCATCGTGCTGACCTAAAGGTCAGCGCTACATCAATGCGCCACCTGCGCGAAGCGAAGAACCCCCACCACCCTGTCATTCTGAGGGAGCGCAGCGACCGAAGAATCCCGGCAGTGAGTGGAAGAAGGTCCTTTCCGCGGGGCGAGCGAGATGCAGAGTTCCTTCGCGGAGTTCACCCTGAGCGAAATGACAAGGATCCTTCGGCTACGCCTCAGGATGACAGCGAATGGGATCAGGATGACAATCTGGGTGTAGGGGTACGGCCTGCCGGGCCCTCGCGTCGGGCTGCTGAACACGGCGAAAGGGGTACGGCAAGCCGTACCCCTACTCTTATTACGTGAAATGCCGCGCGGAGTCGAACGCGCCGACGTGTTCCGCCTCGAGGTTCTTTGCCCGCAATCTGCCACTCAGAATCTTGAAGATGGCGAAGGCGATCTGGGGCCGCTCGAGAACCAGTTCGTGAAAACTCTCGCGGTCGATCTTAAGGACGAGGGTGGATTCAAGAGCGCGCACGGAGGCCGAGCGCGGCGCCTCGTCCACGATGGCCATTTCGCCGAAGCACTCCCTCTCGCCCAGTTGCGCCACGGGGTACTCGTTGGATTCCACGTGGTAGAAAACCTCCACCTTGCCGCGCGCCAGCACGTAGAGGTGGTGGGCTGGCTGGCCTTCTTCGAAGAGCAATTCGTTCACGGCAAATTCCTTTTCGAGCGCGATGTCGGCCAGGGCCGCCAGCTCCTCGCTGTCCAGAGCGGCAAACAAGGGAGCGGATTTCAGGAACAGAACTTTCTCGATGGTGAGCATGGGGGTACCTCCGTGGCCGGTGGATCCCGACTGTTCCGCCAGGATGCGTTGAGCGACGCCCTGAAAGGCCGGGTCGAGCGAATGCGCGGCGGCCTCGGTCTGCGCCCGCCAGGAATCCCGGAAAGCCGTCCAGCCGGCGTAAAGAGCCGTCTCGCGTACCACGCGGTCGTAGTCCGTGAGGAGCGTTTGTAGCAGATGCCCGATATCGGGGACCGGGCGACCGGAAAGGTAATAGGCCGTGCAGGCGCGCACCCAAGGCTTGGGGTGTTGCACCAGTTCGAGCACGAAGGGTTCAAGCGCCCGGGGCCGATCGCCGGCGGGGGCAGGAGGAGGCTCGAGCAGGGCCAGGACCTGGCTTCCAATCTTCTTGGGCGCCAGGTTGTCGAGCGCCTCCAGGGCATCGGCCTTTAAGCGCGCGTCGCCGGAATTGAGCTTATCGAAAATGGCCAGCATCTGGTCGCGCCCGTAGAGAATCCCCAGCATGTGGAAGACGCGTTCTTCAATCTTGACTCGATCGTCCGCGAGCGCGTGGGCCAAAACCTGCTCCGGCTGCGTGCTGGGTTTGGGAACCAGGGCGTGCGAGCAGAGCAGACTTTCCCGGAAGCGATCCAGCTCCTCGCTGGCGTATTGGAGGAGCGCGGCGCGCGACTCCTCCGGCAGAGTACCGGCTCGGGCTCGGCGCTCGAAAGCCTTCAGCACTTTCCAGCGCACTCGCCATTCCGAATCGCGCAGCAGGCTGGTGAGGGCAGTGAAGACCTGCGGGGATTCCAACCGGCCCAGTACATCGGCCAGTTCGCTGCGGATCTCCGCGCGAGGGGAAGCCAGCGTCGTTCGCACCAGGTCTTCCACACAGGCCCCGCCGCACGGCGCAACAATCTTGGCGAGACTTCGACGTGCGTAGTGTCGTAGTTGGTGCGGCCCCGCCAGGACTTCGATCAAGTCCGGGATAGCCTCGGTCGATCCGACCGCGCCCAGGCTCTTCGCCGCCAGGCAGCGAGTGTGTAATTCCGGATCGTGGAGGAGGCCGCGCAGGATTTCGGTGGATTCCCCCAGAGGGAGTTGGCCGAGAGCGTAGGCAGCCGCGGAGCGCGAAACGGAATCGCCGCGCGCGAGGTCGCGAAGCATAGGGAGGCAATCGCGCACCGCCTCGGCCCCCTGGATGGTGCGGAGCGCCACGATCGCGCTGACGCGTACGCGGAGCGCGGGGTCATTCAACATCGCCCGCAGCTTTTCCACCAATGCCGGGTCGTGGGTTTGCCCCAAAGCTTCCACGGCGTTGGCGCTCACCCGGCTGGCCGGATCGTGGAGCAGTGAAAGGAGTTGGTCCTGGTACTGGGCTGCGGCCACTCGACCCAGAACCCCCGCGGCGGTCGAGCGCACCCGAACATCCGAATGGTGCAGCAGCGCGGCCACGGTTTCTGTGGCGGCGTCGGTGCGCAGCCCTTCGAGCAATTGCAGCGCGGCTACCAGGCGATCGGGATTTGAGGTTTCGAGAGTCCGGGCAAGGATCGCCAGGCTGGCGGGATCCTTCAGCTTGCCGAGAGCGTTCACCGCCGCTTGGCGCAGAGCGGGGCTTTCCGCACGCAGGTTGCGAAGCAGCGCGCCAATGTAACCGCTCTGCGCGGTCAGGGCGAAATACAGCCAGACAATCCCCAGAGCCAGCGCTCCCCAGGAGAGTTGCTGGCCGGTGGCGATTTCCATTCCCAGCCAACGCAGCGGATGCAGGTAGCTGTTCCCGATGAGGACGAGCGCCCCGGCGCAAACCAGTGAGAGGGGCTTGATGTAACCCTCGATGAAACCGCGCACCCGGGCGCGCTTGTCCGGTGAGATGGGATTGTAGAGAAGCTGATACGACGAGTCCGAGAATGTGTACAGCATGGTGGCGTCGCCGAGTTTGGTGGAGAGGACGGACGCATAGCCGTATCGCCCGCCCATCCAGGCGGTGCCGAGTACCAGACAGAGCGGATGAAAGTTGATGGTCCTGCCTACTCCGAAACGCGCGATGACGGGTCGGGTGAGAAACATCTGAATCACCAGACAGAGGAGCCCTTGCACGCCGACGAAAACGCCGAAGAAAGTGGCGAGGTCGGTGGAGTTCGGGTATTTCGCGCGCATGGTTTTGTTGAAACAGAAGTCCACTACCGCGTACACGGTCCACATCAAAAGGATATAGCCGGCCATGGATCGCTCGAGCGGCTCACGAGCGACCTCGGCGAAGCCTTCTTTGATTTTCTCGAGCTCCGAAGGCCTCCTTCTGGGGGGCACGGAGGGATCGAGTTCAGGGGCTTCGGGCTTGGAGCGATAACGGCGATAGGTGACGCCACCCAGAACGAGTGCGGCGAAAATCAGCACGGCCCACAGGCCGAAAAGATTTTCCGTGCCGAGGGTTTTGATGATTCCCTTGCTGCCCAATCCCACCCCGATCATTCCCAACAGTCCCCCGATGGCCAGAAAAGGAAAAAGCCGCTTGGCCTGACGGGTGTCGAACAGGTCGCCGACGAACGTCCAGAATTGCATCAGGGTGAAATACCAGATAACCTGCGCTTCCATGTAAAGCACGGGGAAGAACCAGTGAGGATGTCCGAACAGGACGAGCCGGCTGGCGATCAGGCTGGCGATGAAGATCAGGGAAATTCCGCCCAGGAACTTCGCCCGCTCGATGCGGTCTACCAGCGTGGTGAAGGCCAACGAGCACAACACCAGGAAGGCGGCGTTGGCGAAGTACATGTAGGGGAGATATTGAACCCCGAAGTAAATCAGGAAAAGCGCGTCGCGCGCGTTGCGCCCGAACATAATGCCGGTGACGACCAGGAAGTTGACGGAAAGACTCAGCCAGACTACTGGACCTTCGCCGGGATAGATCGGGGAGAGGCGAACCAGCCAGCGCTTCATGTGCGAGGATGCCACCTGCAGACTCCGCAGCAACTCGTCAGAGGATCGGCCACATCGCCGGGTTTCGAGGGCGGCGCCAATCATGAAGGGTACGGCGCAGCCGCAGACCCCGCAGCGGTCTGCATTTTAGCGCAACTTTGGGGAAATCAGGGTGTAACAATTGGGAGAAGAATAGCTTGAGCTCGTAGGGTGGTTAGGGAGGGGCAGCCCGCACTACAGCACGGGGACGGGGGCACAACGCCGGAAAACCGGCTCGCCGACCGGAAGCGGCAGCGCTGGCCGCGTCATTCATCCTTGATGGCGGCTTTGACCATTGCCAGGACGGACGGCGGGATCATGGCGGCCGAGATGCCATGATCTTTTTCTGCGTGCTCGGCGGCGAGCTTCAACAGTTTCTCTTCAGTCTCGGCGCGCATCTCTTTGGGGCAGTTCATTCCAAGGTCACGGCAGCGCAGCACTTTGGCCATGGAAAACTCCTCTCCAGATAGAAGGATGCGGGTATTCTACCACGCGCGTCCAGGCACACATCTGGCAATAGCGCGCTCTCGCCTATTGATTTTTGTGTAACGCTTGATATGATATGCGAGCATGGCCATAAGTTTGCGGAAGCATGCGCGGAGTGTGTGAGGTCGACAGGCGGAATTCCGCCTGCAAGCATTGAAGAACACCGGGCGCCACAGCCCAGGCAACTCCGCGGGTGCGCCGCGACGTCGAAATTCCGGCGTGCAACGGTGGATTCGTTCAACTGGGAGTCGACCGGTGGTGAGTTAGGGCTCTCATTGTTACGTCTCATAAGTTAGCTTCGACACCAGGTCGCCAGTGAGAATTGGCAGGCAAATCGTAAGTTTTGCGGGCGGTGTTGCCGTAGGAGTCTGCCTACTTCTGCTTCCCAAGCTCTGGCATCAATTCCGAGAATCTTCATCCAAGGCTTCCCCGAGAGCCATAGTCGACCAGGCGCACAACTTTCCAACTTCCCGGGTTGCTCGACCGCCGGACCATGCCCGGGTCTCCGAATCCGTGCGGGCGAGTTCCAGCGAACCTCCCCGTGTGGGGGCGCGGATCGTGGGGGAGAGGCGGCCTCCGGCGCGTCCCGCGCCCGAGACCACCAAACGCGCCGAACCGACTGAAGCGAAGGAAGTTGCGCCTGCCTCCGGAGGCAAGAAAGCAGGGCAGGTGCAGGCAAGTGCAGGCAGGTTAACGGAAGACTCTCCAGATCCGCCCGCTCCGGCCTCGTTCAAACCGCTCGGTTATGTGGAGAAGGCCGGGGGACGGGTCGAGGCAATTGTTTCCCAGGATGACCACATCTATGTCGTTCACGCAGGCGAGCTCTTCGCCGACAAGTACCGAGTCCTGAAGATTTCTCCCGACTCGGTCGAGGCCGTCGACGAAACGACCGTGCAGGCCGGCCTGCGCCTGCCTGCGCAGGCGGGCAGGCAAGTGGCCCTGAACCAGCCAACCAGCCGTGTTTCCAAAGAGTTAAGCGCGAACGCTGGACAGAATCCATTTCTCGTTGCCAAGCTGGACGCGCCGGGGCAACCGGCCGCTAGGCCGCCTGCCACCCAGAAAGAACAGCTTTCGACCCATCAGGGCGCTACGTCGGCTACCGAACCTCTTGGTTACGTGGAGAGGGCAGACGGGCGGGTGGAGACCATCATGGCGGACGGCGAGCATGTTCGCTTGGTTCCCCAAGCTGCGGTAGTCGCTGTGGCTCGGCGTGCTCCGCCCAGCATAGTCCCCGACCGTGCCTCGGCAGCGAGTGTTTCGGCCGGCAAGATCGTCCCCCCAGCCCTCAGTTCTGCGCAAGTCGCTGACGGATCGGCTCTTCCCGTGGAGGACCCGGGAACCGGCCTCGCCCCGGCGATTCGTGCGGTGTCGTTTCAACTACCCGATCGAGTTCCGGCGCCTGCCTACGGGCGAGCGTCGAATCCGCCGGAGCGCGGCCGGGCTGAGCAGCCGGCTGGGAGGCTGAAAACCGGAATTTGCCCGACAGGGTCCTGCGCCTCCATCCGCACAAAGAACCCCACCGGCCCGGCCAGTGTCTCGACCAGCCCGCCGATCTTGATGAGGCCCATCGGATTTGTCGAGAAGGCCGAGGGCGAACTCGACGCGATTCTCTCTCTAAGTGATGACGTATATGTAGTTCGGCAGGGGGACTGTTTTGCGGGGCGATACCGTGCCCTCAGAGTTTCCCGGGAAGCGGTGGAGGCTGTGGAAGAATTGCCACACGATGGACTTTCGCCGCCCCGCCTGCGCCGGCAGGCTGTCCCGCAACCGCCCGCCTTACCAGACCTGTTTTCGGTCGCGATCCGGGACGGACCCTCACCGCCTCTGGCGGGCCAAGTCCGTCCAGAGTCTCAAGCGGAGCAGGTCGCTGCACCGCCTGAAGCCGCACCCCTTGACGAGGCGGTCTGGGCAAGCATTCCGCCGTCAGTACGTGAAGATCGGCGTAAGCGCCGCAAGCCCGCAAAGTCTCCAGACCGCGACCGCGCAAAGGCTGCGGACAAAGTACCCGTGTCGCCTGAACCTGCCACTTTCGTGTTCCAAGCGCTTGGCTACGTCGAGACTGCGAAGGGAGAAGTCCAAGCCATCGTTGTGGATGGCGCCCAAGTGTATTTGGTCAGGCAAGGAGACACCTTTGCGGACCAATACCGGGCCGTGAGTGTTGATCCCGCCATGGTGTTGGCGGTTCGGGCGCCTCCGGGAGAGGAGGGGAAAAATTCGCTCTTCAGTCGGACAGGACCCGGCACGCTTGCATCCAACAAGGTGTTTGGAGTCTTGCGTCTTCCGCCGTCAGGGGTGGCAGACGTAGGACTTCTCCAGGACAAAGGCGCACTTGGAGGCTCCGGCCTCACGGATGTGGGCGTAAATCTTTTCGGATCGCCGGGATTTGCCGGGTTTGACTTGCAGTCACATCTGATGATGGCCGATAATCGCAATGTTTCATTTTAGTTGCGGCCAGGGGAGGGAGGGATGTTCGGAAGAAGATTCCGGTTAGCAGCGGTATTGGGAGCGCTTGCCGTGTGTCTGAGTTGTGGGGGAGGCGGAAGTGTCGCCTTCAAGGAAGGGCGTAAGGCTGAGAACCGGAAGGATTGGGACTCGGCGCTGGTCAACTACGAAAAGGCTCTGCAGTCCGACCCCGCGAATGCGGCATACGTCCTTCACGACAGACAGGCGCGTACCGAGGCGTCTCTCTTCCACCTCAAGAATGGTCGTCTGCTGGTGAAGGAGGCACGGGTAGAGGAAGCCTCTGGTGAATTCCAGAAGGCGGCACGTATAGACCCCAGCAATCAGGCCGCAGCTCAAGAGCTTGCGCGGATCCTAACCACGCAGGCAGAGGCGAAACGGGCTCGCGAGGCGGTCATTCAGCAGGCTCTCAAGTCCACGGGCCAACCCCCATCGGTTCAGCTTCTGCCCTTTCCCACTGAGCCACTTGCCCATTTTCGGATCAGCGCGGACAGCCGCAAGATCATCGAGACTCTGGGCAAGCTGGCCGGTCTAAACGTCGTTTTCACCCCGGACTTCCGCCCCAACCCACTGAGCGTTGACCTGACCAACATCAAGGTCGAAGATGCCCTGAGGGTTGTGGCGTTGCAGACGAAAAGCTTCTGGCGGGCTGTCACCCCCAACACGATTCTGGTCATTCCCGATGATCCCAACCACCGCCGGGATTACGACGAGGAAGTCCTGAAGACCATCTACCTCTCGAATCCCCTGGGGCCCGCCGACCGCACCGCCATCACCACGGCCCTTAAGCAAGTGCTGGGTTTGCAGAGGATTATGGACAACCCGGACTCCAACGCGATCATCATTCGCGACACTCCCGCCAAGGTGGCGGCGGCGGAACAGCTCGTCCACGATCTGGATCGGGCCAAGGCGGAGATCTTGGTCGAGGTGAATGTTGTGGAAGCCGACCGCGACCGCATTCGCGACCTGGGCCTGACGCCGGCCACGATCTCGTCGACCGGGACGATTACGCCGGGATTCCAGGCAGGGGCAGTCTTCTCGCCAGGCAGCGCGAGCAGCTCGTCGACTGCCTCTACAATCGTGAACCTTGGCCAACTGACTTATCGTGATTACGCTGCGGTCCTACCCAGTGCGACGGCCTCGGCGGTTTTGAACGATTCCAAAACTCATATCTTGCAGAGCCCTGAGGTACGGGTTACGGACGGCCAAACCGCAAAATTGCGGATCGGCAGCCGTGTCCCTTACGCGACCGGCAGTTTCCTTCCATCCTTCGGTGGAACAACCAGTTCAACCTCAGGGATCGGTTTGCTGGCCAGCACGCAGTTTCAGTATCAGGACGTTGGCGTGAACCTGGAATTGACGCCTCGGCTGCTCGCGACTGGGGAAGTCGCACTTCACGCCAGGATTGAGATTTCCTCCCTGGGCGCACCCATTTCCGTCGGGGGTTTCAGCCAGCCGACTTTCGGCCAGCGGGTGATCGAACACGACATTCGCTTGCGGGAAGGCGAGGTCAACCTCCTGGGCGGGTTGATCCAGAACACCGTGACGTCCACGGTGACGGGAATCCCGGGGCTGGGTGACGTACCGTTGCTGCGCTACTTTTTCTCACAGACCCACCGAGAGGTTAATGACACCGAAGTGCTGGTCATGCTGACGCCGCGGGTCATTCGCCTTCCCGAACCTGCCCTGACCGTGGGCACGAACCTTCCCGTGGGAGGCGGCGGCGGGGCAGGACGGCCTGGGATGCCCGAGGTCCAACAACCCCCAGAGGTCCCCCCTGAGCCAGCCGAGCCGCCCCAATGAGGTATCAAAGATGAAGGAAGGACGCCCGCAGACTTCAAAACAAGGCTTCACCCCGATCCCAGAGCAGGAACCCGGGTTGCGGGCCTACGTCCAGCGTCTCTCAAAGGATCCCTGCGTGCCACGTGGAGCAATTTCAACCTCGGGGTCGGGGTTCACGTTGGTGGAACTGATTGCGGCGATTACTATCCTTTTGCTGCTGGCCAGCATCGCTTTGCCGATGGCACGCGTGCAGGTGCAGCGCACCCGGGAGGTCGGACTCCGGCGCGATTTGCGCGAGATGCGCGAGGCGATCGATCGCTACAAGGATTTCTCGGATCGCGGCATGATTCCTGTGAAAGTGGACACCTTCGGTTATCCGCCCGACCTGCAGACTCTGGTCGATGGGGTAACGGTGAAAGGCGCCGCCAACGCGAAATACCGATTCCTCCGCAAGATTCCCGTGGACCCTATGACCGGGAGAGCGGATTGGGGTATGCGATCCATGCAGGATGACCCCGACTCGCGGAGTTGGGGTGGGCAGAACGCCTTTGACGTCTACTCAAGGAGCCAGGGAACGGGTCTGGATGGGACGCAATATGCAGATTGGTAGGCTGGGAATTCGACGCCAGGGCATGCGCGTCAGGAAAGCGCGGGGATCTTGGGGCTTCACACTTCTCGAGCTGATGGTTGTGATTACGCTGATCTTGATCCTGGCGTCGTTCGCCATGCCCACGTACCAGGTCGCCGTGACCCACGCACGGGAGGCGGTTCTGCGCGACGACCTGTTCACGCTCCGCAAGCTGATTGACGAATTCACGATTGACAAACAACGCCCCCCGACGTCACTCGACGAACTGGTAGAGGCGGGTTACTTGCGGGGCGGAATTCCGGCTGACCCCTTCACGGGCTCGAACCAGACCTGGAGAACGGACATCGAGGATATGCCGATCAGCCCCGACCAGGCCGCGGCAGGGATTGTGGATGTGCACAGCGGTTCCGACGAGATCTCCCTTGATGGCACGCCCTATAGCAGTTGGTGAGAAGGGCAGTTGAAAGTCGAAGGTCGAAAGTTGAAGGTTGAAGGTCGACAGTTGAAAGTCCACAGTCAAGGGAGCGCGTCTCTCGCCAGGGATTTTCTGCGGCGTGCAGGCGTGCCAACGGCAGGGCAAGGGTTTTGACTTTGAACTTTCGACTTTGGACTTTCGACCTTCAACTATGAACCTTGAACTGACGATTGATCACCGATGACTGACAACTAAAATGGCCGAATTTGTCTGCAAATTGGGAACCGACGCGGGGCGGGTTCTGACCCAGACCGAGCAAGCGCGTTCCGAGGAGGAGCTCCGCCAGCGGCTGCGGGCGCAAGGGTATTTGGTTTTCTCCATCCGCCCGAAAGATCTTCTCAGCATGCAAATCCGGGCTTCCCGTCCGGGAAAGATCCGCCCTGACGATTTCCTGATTTTCAACCAGCAGTTCCTGACGCTCTCCAAGTCCGGCTTGCCGCTCCAGAAGTCTCTCGAATTGCTGGCCCAGCAGAGCCAAAGTGAGGCGTTGCGGAGGGCCATCGAAGAAGTCCGGGACAAGGTGCGCGCCGGCGCGTTGCTTTCCGAGGCTTTTGAATCCACCGGGAGCTTTCCCAAGATTTACTGCGCGGCGGTTCGAGCGGGAGAACGGAGCGGAAGTCTCGACCGGGTATTGACGCAATACGTGACTTACCAGAAGCAGACGCGCACCTTTCGCAAGAAATTTCTTTCGGCGCTGATCTACCCGGCTTTCCTGATGGTTTTCCTGGGCGGGCTGATCGTTTTCGTCATCACCTTTATCGTTCCCCGCTTCGCGGAGCTTTACGCCGACCTGGGCGTGGAGCTGCCCGCGCTGACGACCTTCGTCATCACCTTTGCGATGGGTATCAAGCGCCTCTCCGGGCTGATCCTTATCGCGCTCGTCGCCTTGGCGCTGCTCGTGAGGATGGCCCTCCGCTCGTCACGCACCCGGCTGGGCTGGGAACGGCTGAAAATCCGGGTGCCGCTGGTGGGTAAGCTCTTGCTGAAGTTTTCGGTGGCGGAGTTCGCGCGCACGCTGGCGACGCTTCTGCAGGGCGGCATTCCCATCGTCGCGGCGCTGGAAACCGCCAAGGATTCCGTCACCAGCCCCCTGCTGGCGCGGGCGATTGCCCAAGCCCAGAGGGAGGTGGCGGGGGGGCGTGCGCTCAGCTCGAGCCTGCGCCTAAGCGGTTTCTTCCCACCCATCGCGCTTGATATGATGGAAGTGGGCGAGACCACGGGCGCCATGTCAGGTATGCTGGAAGCGCTGGCGGAATTCTTCGAGGAAGACGTGAATATCGACCTCGCGACGCTGGTCGCGCTGGTTGACCCGATCATGATTGCTGCCATTGCGGTGGCGGTGGCGTTTGTCCTGGTGGCATTTTATCTTCCGCTGTTTTCTATGGCGGCCAAGGTTCAGTAACGGTCCCGGAGGTTGGACGTGGCGGAGAAGGCACCGGACCTGAAAGAAATGGAAGCGGCGCGCCAGTTAGCGGCGCGCTATCAATTCGAATTCGTGGACCTGCGGGACTCGCACCCGGACGGCGAGCTGCTGCGCACCATCCCGCTCGAGCTGATGCTCCACTATGAGTTTCTGCCCCTGGAGGGGCGCGACCATCAACTGGTGATTGTAGTGGCGGATCCCACCAACCTCGCGCGCCTGGATGAGCTGGAAATCAAGCTGGACCGGCAATTGGTGGTGCGTGTGGCCGCACCCAGCCAGGTAAGAGAGTTCCTGAAGAAGACGGAACCCTCGCAGCGGGTGCTGGACGAAGCCACGGAAGAGTTTCGCCTGGACGTGATTCGCGACGAAGAATCGGCCGGCGAAGGGCTCTCGCTCGAGCACCTCGTAGAGGAGCGGGACGTCAGCCCCATGATCCGGCTGGTGGACTCGATCATTTTTGCGGGCCTGGAGCGGCGCTCCAGCGACATCCACATTGAAAGTCGCGACAACTCTGTGGTGGTGAAGTACCGCATCGACGGCGTGCTGCAACAGGCCATGGCGCCGCTGGCGCGGGAGTTTCAGTCCAATCTCATTACGCGCATCAAAGTCATGGCGGAACTGGATATTGCCGAGCGCCGCGTTCCCCAGGACGGCCGGTTCCGGGTGCGATATCGCGGCCGCCCCATTGATTTCCGCGTCTCCATCATGCCGTCGATTCACGGCGAAGACGCGGTGCTGCGAATCCTTGACAAGGAATCGCTGCACGAAAAGTTTCGCCAGTTGCGCCTGGATGTGCTGGGACTGGCGGACCGGGAAATCCGGAGGCTGCGGCGCTTCATCCGCGAGCCTTATGGCATGGTGCTGGTGACGGGCCCGACGGGCAGCGGCAAGACCACCACGCTGTATGCCGCGCTCTCCGAAATCAAGAGCGACGAAGACAAAATCATCACCATCGAAGACCCCGTCGAGTATCAGCTGCGCGGCATCACGCAGATTCCGGTGAACGAGAAGCGTGGGCTGACCTTTGCGCGCGGACTGCGCTCCATCCTGCGCCACGATCCGGACAAGATCATGGTGGGCGAGATTCGTGACAACGAGACGGCGCAAATCGCCATCCAGTCAGCACTCACCGGACACCTGGTGTTCACCACCGTGCACGCCAACAACGTGGTGGACGTGCTCGGCCGATTCCTCAACATGGGCGTCGAGCCCTACAATTTCGTTTCAGCGCTCAACTGCATCCTGGCGCAGCGGCTGGTGCGAACCATCTGCGAAGCGTGCAAGCGCCCGGCGGAGGTGCCGATGGCGCTGCTCGAGGAGTCCGGCTTGGACCCGGCGGCCTGGAGGGACGTGACGTTTTACGAGGGGTCGGGTTGTCCGGAGTGCAACCAGACGGGATTTCGCGGACGCAGCGCGATTGGGGAGCTGCTGGCTCTGTCCGACAACGTCCGGGAACTGATCCTGGAGAAACGGCCATCCTCGGAGATACGCCGGGCGGCGCGCCAGGAAGGCATGGTGTCGCTCCGGGAGTCGGCCCTGGAGAAGGCCCAACAGGGGCTCACCACGCTGCGAGAGATTAATAAGGTTACGTTCGTGGAACAAGGAGGCGTGACGAAATAACCCTTCCGCGTGCCGGACTGCGAATCCCCGAAGGGGATTCATGAAATAGCCGGGGGCGTTGCCCCCGGCTATTCCATGGCGCCCTTGTAGGGCACGGCAGTGCGCGTGGTGTGTCGTTTGTCGGAGCGAGACGCGTTGTCGGTGGAGTTGTGACTTGCTTTAACGCCTTTGGCTGGGCGGGCGCGAGAGTTCTGAGCAAAGCTGGAGTGGTTCTTGCATAGCGGCGTCTTAGCGGCGATATAGGGACGGGCGGTTGATGAGCTGGCAGGAGTGGAAGAAACGGCTGGGGCTGGAACTACCCGTGAGGTCGGCGCACTTCCTCCTGCCGACCGTGGCACTGGAGTTGGAGCCGGGTTTTGTGGCCGGAGCCCGCTTGGACGACGCCTCGCGACAGGTGCAGCGCGTGGCAGTCCAGGAGCTCCAGGTGGGAGCCCTGGCGCCTTCGCCCAACAAGCCCAACATCGCAGATGACGCCGCCATGCGGCGCACGATCGTGGAGGTTGCGGAACTGGTGAGCAATGGCGGCGGAAGGCTTGGCCTGTTGATTCCGGACCTGTCAGTGCGCGTGGCCTTGTTGCAGTTCGAAACACTGCCCGAAGGCCGCCGGGAGGCGGAGTCGCTGGTCCGCTGGCGCATGCGAGAGTTCCTGCCCTTTGCGCCGGAGGAAGCGCGCATCAGCTACCAAGTGCTGATGAAAGAACCCAGTTCGCTGGAGGTACTCGCCTTGGCGGTGCGAGGCTCCGTGCTGGCAGAGTACGAGGCGGCGCTCGAAGGCATCAATGGTGGGGCGGCTCTGGTCCTTCCGGCGAGCGTGGCCCTGCTGCCCTTGCTGCCGGAGGACGCGGCCGGGCAACTCCTGCTGCATCTGTGTCCTGGCGCGTTGACGGCAGTGGTGGTCACGCTTAACCGCGTGCGCTATTGGCGGACCCGGCCGCTGGATGCCGGGGCGGGGACGGACAGTCGCGAGGAAGTTGCGCGCGAAGCGGCGCGCGTCCTGGCGACGTGCCAGGATCACCTGAATGTCCCGGTTCAGAACGTTTGGTTCTGCGCGCGTCCGCCCGCGACGGCCGAGATGAAAGACGCGCTGGCCAAAACCCTGGGCCGCGAGCTGCGCCCGCTGGCGGGGAGTTTTGCGCAGGCCACCGCCCTGCCCGCCGGTGAACGGGAAGCCTTCCAGCATTTTGGGATGCCCTTTGCCGGTTTGCTTGCCAACCTGATCGAACGACGATGAGAATTAGTCTCAATCTTGCCTTTGCCGAAAGCTCGCGTGACCGCTACGCGCTGGCGTGGGCGATTCCCGCTACGCTGGTCGGTCTGGTGGGGTTTGTGCTGCTGGGGGTATCCGTAATCCGCGAATTCCGCGAATACCGGGGCGCCCGACGGCAGGTGGCCGAAGTCCAGCAACGCGAAAACCAACTCCGCACGCAGGGAGCGGCCATTCGCCAGGAACTCGAAAAGCCGGAATTCCGCGAGTTGCTTCGCCAAGCCCGGTTTGTCAATACCCTCATCGATCAGAAGCGACTGTCGCCGACCGAACTGGCCGCGCGGCTGGCGGATCTACTGCCCGATCAGGCTCGCCTGACCGGATTGGCGCTGACCTGGCAGGGAGAAGACTTGGTTGTGCGATTGGGTGTTTCCGCAAAAAGCGAGGAAGACATCGAGTCGTTCCTGGGTGATCTCGAAGACGCCACGGACTTCAAAGACGTAACGATTATCAATCAGGGATTTCAGGAAGAGGGCACGCAGCCGGGGCAGGTGAGCATCGCCTGCACCGCGCGTTACCTGCCCGGAGCGCGATAGGCGGCGGAGAGGATTTGTGCGGAAGAGCCGACGTCACATGGTGATGCGGATTGTGGAGGCTGCCGGCCTGGGGCTGGTGGTTCTAGATATCGTCCTCTACTTCGCCGCGTACCGGCCGCTGGGAAACATGGTCGCTTCCGAAGAGCGAGGCTACTCGGACGCGCGACAGAGGGTGCGTGAACAGCAACTTCGGGTTGACCGGCTGAAAAAATATCAAGCGGCGCTGCCGCAGGCTGACAAGCGGCTGGAGGATTTCACGAGCAACCATGCCCCGTCCCGTCGGCGAGGTTTTTCTGCGGCCGCCCACCTGATCCGACAGGTGGCGGACTCTTCCGGCGTGCAGCCTCCCAGCGTAGCTTATCGGCTCGACACGAAACACCAAGATCCGCTGGAACGGCTGGGGCTCGAGATCCGTGTGACGGGACGCTACACGGGCTTGCTGAAGTTTGCACATGCCTTGGAGACCGCCAACGATTTTATCCTGGTCCGCGAATTCAGTTTCGCTCCAGGCGATAATGGAATACTGAGCCTGCGGCTGGTCGCGGACCTCTACTTGACACCATGAAACTGCCCGCCGGAATCGAGAAGTGGGGAAGCGCGGTCCTGGGCGTCGTGTCGGTACTCTTGCTGGTGAATCTGGTTAGCCAGTTCCGAGGCACGCGCGCGAGGGAATCCCGCCCGCTCCCCGCTCCCCCCAGGGCGGCTCGCGTGCGTGCGGAGCAAGGTTCGTCCCGTTCCGCTGACGATCTTGCCCGCTACGATCCCGTCGTGCACATCGAGGCGTTGAAGGAGCTGGAGGCCCGCCCCCTGCCGGACACGGAACGAAATCCTTTCGACTTTGTGGCGCCGCCTCCCGAGGTTATTCCCGCACAAACGGTGGCGGCGCAGCCGTCGGCTCCACCTCCTCTGCCCCCGGTGCTGTTGAAGCCTATGGGATACAACGAAATGTCGGGAGGGGTGAAAGAAGCTTTTGCCTCTTTTGAGGATCAGGTGTTTGTCGTGCATGAGGGCGACGTCGTCGCGTCGAAGTACAAGATCCTCAAGATCACTCCCTTGGTGGTCACGGTTGAAGATGCCAATTCACACCAAGTCGTCGACCTGCCGATCCCGCAGTAGTGCGCGCGCACGTGGGCGCGAGGCGGACGGCATGGTACTGATCATCGTCCTAATGATCGCCACATTGCTGCTGGTAGCCTTGACGGTGGCGCTCCCCAGTGTCTATCAGGAAGGTCAGCGCGAACGCGAGGCGGAGTTGATCTTCCGGGGAACGCAGTACGCGCGGGCCATCGCGCTTTTCCACCGCCAGTTCAACCGCTACCCCGTGAGCATTCGTGAGTTGATGGGGACGAACGGCATACGGTTTCTTCGCCAGGAATATAAAGATCCGATGGACCCGAAAGGGAAGTGGCGATTCATTCACGCGAACGCCGCGGGCGTGCTCATCGACTCGAAGAATCGGCCGTTATCTCCCAACTCTCCTAATGCGAACAACCCCGCAGGAAGCACAGGGCTGATTACACCCCCGGCACAGACGGGCCTGGGGGGGCAGGCAGGCCAGACCAATCCCCAGACTCCGTCGGCTTTCTTCGGGAGCGGAAACGAGGTCCAGGGCGCTTACATCGTGGGGGTGGCTGCCACTAGCCATCGTGAATCCATCCGCATTTGGAGAAAACAGCAGCACTACGATGAGTGGGAGTTTCTGGGCATCGACCTGGGCATCCTGGGAATACAGGTGGGAATGCCCGCTTTCTCCCCGGAACCTGGGCAGCAACCGCCGCAGAGTCCGGGCGCTTCTCCGGGAATCCTGAATCCCACCAGCTCCCCCACCAGCGAGGGACCTCCCCCATTCTGACGACACCCCAATAAGTCCTTGTGGACCTGAAAAGCAGGGAAGTTCCGCTTGACAGTCCATAGGCAAGGGTGTATCAACAGTTCACGAAGTAGCTCAGGGAACGCTCTGCAAAACAGATGGTTTTTGATGAGGAGCTGCTTGCTGCCACGACTCAACGTCCCCGCTGCCCAGCAGCGCTGGAGGTGCCCCTGTGGTGGGTGGCACGAGACGAAATTCTGAGCGGACTGGAGCTGGATCGATGATGCGCGGCCTGCGTAGGAGAGTACCTGTTCTGGGCGTTAGTTTGAGCCTGCTGGTAGTGCTGGTGGCTTGCGGCGGTGGTGGCGGCCAACCGCCCCCGCCCGTCTCCGTCGTGGTGACCATCGCCAGTCCCACCGGCGCGCAGACCCTGCAGGTGAATCAGACGTTGGCGATCACGGCCTCGGTGTCGGGCACTTCGAATACGGCCGTTACGTGGAAGGTGAACGGCGTGGCAGGCGGCAACACGACGTTTGGGACGATTAGCGGCTCAGGCTTGTCGGTGACGTACACCGCGCCGGCTTCTGTGCCCAGCCCTGCTACATTCAACATCACGGTGACCAGCCAGGCGGATACTTCGAAGTCCGCGTCGCTCCAGGTGATGATCGCGCCGCCGGTGTCGGTCTCCATCACGAGTCCTACCGGCGCGCAGAGCCTGCAGGTGAATCAGACCTTGGCGATTACGGCGTCAGTCACTGGCACGACGAATACAGCTCTCACCTGGAAGGTGAACGGGGTGACGAACGGTAATTCGACGTTCGGTACGATCACCGGAGGGACGTCCACCTCGGTGACGTATACTGCCCCGGCGAGCGTTCCGAGCCCGGCTACGTTTGCTGTCACCGCGACCAGCCAGGCGGATAACACCAAGACTGTTTCTCTTAGTGTGACGATCACAGCGGCGCCTGCCCCCGTCGTAGTGACCATTACCAATCCGAGCAGCTCGACGGTGAGCGTACAGGTGAGTCAGACCTTGGCGATTACGGTCTCGGTGACGGGCACGACGAATACGGGTCTCACCTGGACGGTGAATGCAGTGACGAACGGAAACTCCACGGTGGGGACGATTACCGGCACGTACCCGAACATCACCTTCCATGCGCCCGGTGCCATACCGCCCGGGAACCCCTTGACTGTGATGGCCACCAGCCAAGCGGACAACACGAAGTCAGCTTCTTTGACGGTTACCCTTACGCCAGCAGCGGGTCAGCCCAACCCGGTAGTCGCGGGGGGAAACAACGTGCATACGACGGGGGTCAATTTTAGCCTTTCCAGCATGACCACCACGCTGGGCCTCGTGGCGCTGGGCACCTGCACGGGGACTCCGGCGAGCCCGGGGACTTGCACCGCCGGGGCGACCGGGTTCCAGGTCAAGCAGGGCGCGACATTGACCGTGTGGTTACTCGGGCAGGGTTTGACCGACGGCATCGGTGCATCACTGGCACCCGGTCTGGCCGTGAGCGTGAGTCAGGGAAGTACGAGCGATGTGACGGTGAGCAGTGTAACGCCTCAGTGTAATTCGACCGGGAACCCAGGAACCTGTCCTTTATCACCAGCACTGACGAACATTACTTTCCAGATCCAGGTGGGTGCGAGCGCGACGCTCGGGCAAAGGAACATCATTGTGACTAACACAGCCGGCGAGTTGCAGGCTTACGTCGGCGGGATTCAAATCATTGCGGGGCCATAAGCGATGAAGATGCGAGTTTGGCTTTTCGTGGCATTGCTGGCGGGGTGGATGATTCCCCCCGCGGGGGCGACGACCCTCATCTCCATGTCGCTGGACCAACTCACGCAGGCGTCCAGCGACATCGTGCGGGCGCGCGTGCTTAGCCAGGAAGCCCGGTGGAACGACGCCCACACCCAGATTGTGACCATCACCACTCTGGAGGTCTCGCAGACGCTGAAGGGCCATGCGTCTTCCACGGTCGAAGTCCAGCAAGCGGGCGGCGTCGTGGGCAACTGGAGCGTGTACGTACCGGGAAACACCATGCTCAAGCCCCAAAGCGAATACCTGCTCTTCCTCGAACCGGAGACGGGGAGCTCGCGGTATCACTTGGTGGGAATGACGCAAGGCGCCTACCGTGTGTATCAGGACGGGGCGACGCACGAGGAGCGGGTGATCCTGCCGCTCAGCCGGCTGCAGGTCCAGGATCAGATGATCGGCGCCGGGAATCCTGCCGGAACCTTTCCTCTCCCGGGATTCCACAAGTACGTGGCCACCATCGTCAACAACGGGATTCAGATTCCTCACGGGCTCACCATGTCGGTGGCGATTGTTTCTACGGAGTCGCGGGGCGCCGGGCGCCTGCATGTTTACGGGCGAACCACGACGGATTTATTTCCCAACCAGAACCTGGTGATCCCGGCCGGAACGGAGGTCGAGGGTGAAGCGGTCATGAGTGGCGGGAAATGGACGATCTATTGGGACGAAATGAATGTCCGCGGCGTGCATGCCCAGATTTCGGCGACCAGCCAGGAGCCCGGAGGTAGTCTGCGAGGCAGAAGTGTAGTCCTCAACGTGAGGTGAGAGCTGTGAGACTGAAGCGGATGATTATGAAACATCAGAGATTTGTGCTGGGTGCGATTGCCATTGTGGGGATAGGCTCAGCCGCGGCGGTGCTTGCGGTTAACTTTGAACTGATTCAGGTCGCTCCGACTGATATCGAGCAAGCCTCGTGGCCGACTGTGTCGGGTACCACCAGTATCACTTGGAGCGTGAACCCCACGAACAGCAACGTGGACACGAGCGGTGGCGGGACGATTCCGGAAGCCTTGACAAACGCCTTCACAACGTGGTCCTCGGCGACGTATAACAGCTTGCAGGTGAATACCCTCTCTTTTACGAAGGGATCGGACAGTACGCTCACAGCTGCTACGGTGGATTGCCAGAACGTGGTGGGTTTCACGGAGTCCCTGGGGACGGGCACTATCGCCCAGGCCTTTGTGGCGTCGGCCTTTAGCTCTACTCCCGGATTCAACTATTCTTGTACGACAACCCCGACCACGCGAACCTGCCCGAACAAAATCTGTATTGTGGACGCCGATATCGAGTTCAATCCCAACTACAACTTTGCGACCTACTCGCCCACCCCCGCCAACCATTTCGACGTTCAATCCATTGCCACGCACGAGATCGGGCACTTGATCGGGCTCGACCATAGTGGTCTGACCCATGCCGTCATGTTCCCTTACGGCGATACCGCCAACGCCGCCTCACAGCAAACCCTGGCGGTGGATGACATGATTGGCAGCGAGGTCCTTTACGGGAGCAGCGCCATCCAAGCCGTTGCCTCGGAGATCGACGGAACCGTCACTCTGGGCGGCAGCAACGCCTTCGCGGCCCATTTGGTGGCCATCGACACTACCACCGGGAACGTGATAACCGATACTCTGAGCCGGCCGGATGGAACGTACGAGATGCCGATCGTGGCCGGGACGTACTATATTCTGGCGCTGCCCCTGGCGCCGGACGTGAACCACGGGCCTTACACCATCAACAACTTCACTGGGTTTGCCTGCGGCTTTGCCACGACCTTCGCCACTTGTTCGGGCGTGCCTGTGAACCCTACCAACTATACGGGACGATATTTCTAACCGCTCTCCTTCCCAAAGACTCTATCAGGGCCGGCTCGCAAGCGCCGCCCTTAGGCTTTTGGGCCGAGACATCGCCCCAAGGTTCTGCCATGCTCCATCCGTCGGTGAGCGTTGCAGGCGCTCTGGAGTGCGGGAGCGTGTCATTCCCGCGACAGCGGGAATTCCGCTTTGTGCCGGCGGCCTGCGGTCCGGGAAAGGGGAGCACGCCGCCGAGAAAGGCGGGAGCTCTGCTGCCGCACTTCCAGCGCGATCTTTCCCTCACACCACTTCCACATGGTTGCTGCTGGGGTGATTTGATCCGCGGAAACAGAGGTCAAATCTTAGGGAGGCTTTCGACGACTTCAAACACGATGCTTCTGCCGGCGCCGGGTTTTCGGACCCGCCTGCCTCGGTCGAGGCTTCTGGGAAGCGAGCTCGTGCCGTTCCAACTTATCGCTCCCAAACAGACGGCAGACGACGCATTCCCAAAAATCCACTTGATGTCTCGGAGGAGTTAGCGCCAGAGAGTTGGAACGGCACTAGGCGTGCGCCATGCGTCGAGTAGCTTCGACGCTCTTCGTCCCGCGCCGGTGATCCACCAGCATCGCCAGCAGGTCGCCCCGCTCCACCCTTTCGCAGTGGACGGTGCACATGGAGATGGCATTGAACGGGCGGATAAACTCGTGAATGCGGCGCTGATAGTCGCGGATCGTGCCCACGTCACTGCCATTCCCGTACGCCCAGGACCAGTCCGTGACCCAGCGCATCACCGTGCTGTGACGATGCAGCGGGCTGCGCTGCAAGGGCTCGCTGGGGCGGAGCAAATCGCCCAGGCAATTGGGCGCCGTCAGAAATACGAGCCGGCCACTGTGCAACAAGGCGTCGGTCTTCAGGCCGGTCTCGCTGAGGCCGTGGGCTATTTCCTTCAGGCAGATGGGGCCAGCCATGATGACCACTTGCTGGCCGATGTCCAACCCGGCGACGACGAATTGTAGGATTTCGGCAAGACCCCTTTCTTTCCGAACTACCAAACGACACGCTTCACCCGGGGCCTGGAGGCCAGCGTGGTTCCCCGCCTGTAAACTCATATGCCTTCATTTTTGACGAAATCAGGTTGGCCTGTCAACAGGTCCTCGCAGGCGTCGGCATTATTGTCACGGGCGCAATTTCGGGGCTTTCGCTTATTCTTCGCGCGGGCATTTTGGGGGTGCATGGCAGTCGAATCGAACCAAGAAAAGCAGCGAGGAAAACTCTGCTCGCTTTCCCAGTGCCACAGTGATGCTCCACCGCGCTACCGCCCGCTGTAGTAGTTTGAAGGTGGTAGCTCGAGGAGACCCCACGTGCCACTTCCCATATACCACCTCCCGCTTGTTTGTCTTAGGCCATTTCGCATTTTAGAAATATGAGCTGTTATACGGGGCTTGAGGCCGGCGGCGCCGACCGATCCCAACTGCGGGCCACAGAGTAATGCGGTACCGCGCATAACACCACGCCCAAAACCCATCGTAGGGCCGGGGCTTGCCCCGGCCACGGCCAAGGGAAGTGCGTAGCCACGGTCAGCACTTTTCTGATCGTGGCCTTTTTCGCTTTTACGCCTGTCCTCCCACGCTGTCATCCTGAGCGCTAGCGAAGGATCTCTGCAGTGCGCTCGTCCAGTGGGAAAGAGTCTCTTCGATCCAATGCCGGGATTCTCCGCGGAGTTTACCCTGAGCGCAGCGAATGGGCCTCAGGATGACAGGCCCAGGCAGGTGAGTTCCCGGACGATTCGCCGGCGCATTTTCGGCCTACCGGTAGCCCGCGGGCGGTTCAGCCCGCATACCGTATGCCACCTACCACCTACGGCTTTCACCTCTTTCCTGCCGGTAGCCAAAATCGTATTTCACGCTCCTGACATTACCCCTGCGCTTATTGCTACTATGAGGGTGTGAGAGCTCGCGCGGCTCGATTCGTGTCAGGGCTTGCCCGACCCTCGTTGACCACGGTGCCCGGTTGTTGTAAGGGTGGGGCTCCCGACTTCGCCGGGACAGGTTGCCCTACCCTGGTTGGTCGTAACCATGAATTCGGGTACGGCCAGCCGTACCGCTACGCGGCGATCAATCAAAATGCAGGCGTCTCCGGTGATGTTAATGAAGAAAAGAGGACTTAACGAGCAAGAGCGGGAATTTCCATGGCCTGCGCCGAAAATGAAATCATCGAAATCAAAGCAGTTCTCAAGCTTGGGTGCGACCGGGACTGCGCGAAGAAAAAAAAGATGTTAAAAATGAAGGTATATCCAACGATCTCATTGAAAATAAATGGAGAGTGAAATTACCCGCGGGAATGTCCAACGATCTTGTTGAAAACAAGCTGGTTAACGGCTGAATGCAACGATGCTAATGAAAGGAAACGAGATACTTAAAGCGAAGCGTGCGGAGAACGAAGGACGTGAGGCTGATTCCGGGCAGGCGCAAATGGCGCCGGCAAGAACTTAACCGACTACTGCTATTCGAGTGACTTGTGGAAGCGCAGGACGCTGACGCTCAGCAGGATTACGGCAAAGCCCGCCAAGGCGGCAATCTGCGGCCAGAGCACGTCGAGCCCGACGCCCTTGAGGTAGACACTGCGCAGGACGATCATTATGTATCGCATCGGGTTGAGGTAGGTCAGCTTCTGGAAGAACAATGGCATGCTGCTGATGGGCGTGCCGAATCCGGAAAGCGTGATCATGGTCATGGTGAACAAGAAGGAAGAAATCATCGCCTGCTGCTGAGTAGCGGAGATCGTCGAGAGAAAGAGCCCGAGCCCCAAGGACGCGAAGATGAAGGCCACCAATCCAGCCGCCAGCACCCCAAAGCTTCCGCGGAGGGGCACACCGAACCACAGGGTGCCGACCAGGGCAATGATCGTGGCGTCGAAACAGCCGATGAGGAAGAAGGGAATGGTCTTGCCCAGGATGAATTCCCAGCGGCGAATGGGAGTGACCATGATCTGTTCGAGCGTGCCGATCTCCCGCTCGCGCACCACCGCAAAGGCGGTCAGCGTCATGACCATAATCATCAGGACATTGCCAATGACCCCGGGGACGAAATACCACTGGCTCTCCAGTCCTTCGTTGAACCAAGGCCGACTTTGGAGATCCACCTGGGGGAGGAACGACACCAGTTGCGGCGCGGCACGCCGCACGCGGTCGAGCTGATAGTCGCGCCCGAACCGCGCGCCGACCTGGTTGAGGTAACCCAATGCCACCAGCGCTGTGTTCGAGTTGGAGGAGTCCACCAGGACTTGCACCAAGGCGCCTTGGCCGTTGCGCAGGCGCTGAGCAAAGCCGGAATTGATTTCCAGCGCCGCCAGGAAATCGCCGCGGTCAATGCCTTCGCGGAGTTCCTCCCGCCGCGCGACATGTCCTGCGAGATGGAAATAGCGGCTGGCGGAAAGCCGGGAGACCAGCTCGCGGCTCTCCTGCGTATTGTCCAGGTCGAGTACGGCCAGCGCCACGTTCTTAACATCCAGCGTGGCGGCATACCCGAAGATCAGCATCTGGGCGATCGGCGGGAAGATGAGCAACAAGCGTGTACGCGGATCGCGCAGGGTCTGGATGAACTCCTTGAGGAGCACGTGATGGATGCGCGTAAGGGAAGAAAGTAAACTCATTCCAACCTCTTGTGAAAGGCGCGCGTGGCCAGCGTGATCAGCACCGCCGCAAAGATCGCCAAAGCAAGGATTTCGCCCGCCATCAGCCGCACCGCCGTGCCCTTTAGGAAGACGTTTCGCAGGATGGAGACGTAATAACGCGCCGGCAGGATTCGCGTGATCCATTGCACGACCACGGGCATCTGGTCAATCGGAAATATGAATCCAGATAACAGAAAGGTAGGCAAGAGGGTCGCCAGCAGCCCCATTTGGCTGGCCCCGAGCTGGGTCTTGCCCGTGACGGAGAAGAAATACCCGAGTGCCAACACGGCGACCAAAAACAGCGCCGAGCAAACGAATAAGACCGTCCAGCTTCCACGGAAAGGAACACCGAACCACCACACCGCCACGCCGGCGCAAAGCGCCGTATCCGTCATGCCGATGATGAAGTACGGAACGAGCTTCCCGATCTGGATTTCCAGTTTGCTCACGGGCGTGGCGATGAGCTGCTCCATCGTGCCGCGCTCCCACTCCCGCGCGACGGTCAGCGACGTCAAGAATGCGCCGACCACCGCCATCACCATGGCTACCACACCGGGCACAATGTTCGCCATGCTTTCCAGGTTTTCGTTGAACCACGTCCTGGGCTGGAAGGTGACGTTCGGGGGCAGGGTGGCCAGCCCGTGTCGCTGTTGCCAGTCGATCTGCACATGCGAGGCATAGGCCTGCACGATGCTCAGGGCATAGCTCAGGCCAATACTGGCTGTATTACTGTCGCTGGCGTCGAGCAGCGCCTGCACAGGGACCGGCCCGCCGGAGTGGAGTTCTTCCGAAAATTGCGACGGCACCACCACCGCCACCGTGCAGGCGCCTTGGTCAATGTTCCGGACGACGTCGCCGTAGCTCTGCGACACGCGGACGATGGCGAAATAGTCAGTGGCCTGAAAATGTTTCAGCAAGTCCTGGCTGTCTTGCGTCCCGTCACGGTCGTACACGCAAAGGGGGATGTGCTTGACGTCCAGGTTCACGCCGTAGCCGTAGATAACAAGCTGGATCAGTGGCATGGCGATGATGATCAGAAGGCTGAACGGATCGCGCCAGACCTGAATCACTTCCTTGCGCATCATGGCCAGGATGCGGCGCAGGCTCATGCTGTTCTCCCCGGTTTTGATTCGCGGGCGGCGGTCAGCGAGACAAAGACGTCTTCGAGGCTGGGCGGGATCTGCTCCAGCCGGCCCACCTGGATGCCGTGCGCCTCCAGGCCCTGTTTGACCCTGGGCAGGGCGGTCTTGGCGTCGGTGACGACGGCATGGAGGCTGCTTCCAAAAACCGCTGCGTCGAGCACGCTCGGAACGTCGTGCAGGGCTTCCAGACCCGGTCCCAGGGGCTCGCACTCGACGAGCAGGAGCTGGCCTTTCATGTATCGGCTCTTCAGCTCCGTGGGCGTGCCCATCGCCACAATGCGCCCGCGATTGATCAGCACCAAGCGGTTGCAGTATTCCGCCTCGTCCATGTAGTGCGTGGTGACGAATATGGTGATACCCTCGCTGACCATGTGCTGGATCAATTCCCAGAACTGCCGCCGCGAGACGGGATCGACGCCCGAGGTGGGCTCGTCCAGAAAGACGATGGGCGGGCGATGCAACACCGCGCATCCCAACGCCAGCCGCTGTTTCCAGCCGACGGCCAGCGCGCGCGTCAGGGATTGGTCGCGCCCTTCCAGTCCCGCCATGCGCAGAGCCCACGCTATGCGCTCGGGCGCATCCTCGGCGGGCACGCTGTATAATCCGGCGAAAAACCGCAGGTTTTCGCCCACGGTCAAGTCGTTATACAGCGAGAACTTTTGCGACATATAGCCAATCTGCTGGCGGACCGCCTCGGGCTTCACGGCGACGTTAATCCCCGCGACCAGAGCGCGCCCGGCGGTGGGTCGCAACAGGCCGCACAGAATGCGGATGGTCGTGGATTTGCCCGCGCCGTTCGGGCCGAGGAAGCCGAAGATCTCCCCGCGGTGCGCCGCGAAGCTGATGTTGTCCACGGCCACAAAGGTTCCGAAACGCTTGGTCAGGCTTTCGACCACAACTGATGGTTCGTTCGAGCTCATGACGGTTTCGTCCCTACTGCGGCCGGTGACTCAACTTCCACCGCGGAAACAAAAAGGTCCTCGATGCTCGGCGCGACGGGCTGGATGGATTCATAGGAAACCCCGGCTGCGTCCAGGCGCGCGCGCAACTCCGGAAGCCGGCGAGCCACGCCGTCCACGAACACGTGGACGTGGTCACCCACTAGCAGCGCGCTGCGCACGCCCGGGGCGCCCGCCAGCACCTCGCGCACCCGCACGGGTTGGGAAGCATGCACGGCGAGAATCTCGCCGGGAAATCTCTTCTTCAATTCTTCGGGCCGGTCGCAGAAGAGCAGTCGGCCCTGGTGGAGGAGCCCGACGCGATGACAACGCTCCGCCTCGTCGAGGTACGATGTGGAGGTGAGGATCGCCACGCCTTCGGCAACGAGAGAATACAGGATGCGCCAGAAATCGCGCCGCGACACCGGGTCGACGCCGTTGGTGGGCTCGTCGAGCAGGATCACCCGGGGAGTGTGGATCAGCGAGCATACCAAGCCGAGCTTTTGCTTCATTCCGCCGGAAAGGTTTCCCGCGAGGCGGCTCCGGAAATCGCTCAGGCCTGCGGCCGCCAGCAATTCCTGCGAGCGCTGCTCGCGCTGCTTGCGCCGGACCCCAAACAGGTCGGCGTAGAACCGGATGTTTTCCTCTGCCGTCAGGTCTTCGTAGAGGCCGAATCGCTGCGACATGTAGCTGAGGTGGTACTTGGCGCCCTCCGGGTCACGCACGACGTCGCAGCCGGCCACCGTCGCCGTGCCGGAATCGGCCGCCAGCACGCCCGCCAGCATCCGGAGCGTGGTGGTCTTGCCGGCGCCGTCCGGCCCGACCAAGCCGAAGATTTCTCCTGCATACACTTCAAAGCTGAGCCGATCGACGGCGCGCACTTCGCCAAACTGCTTGCTCAGCGAGGAAACGATGATGGCAGGAAGGGAACTCATGGCACACTCGCTACGGCAGTTTGATATTGGCATCGGCTGGCATCCCCGGCTTCAGCCCGCGGTCTGGATTTTCGACGTCCACTTTGACCCGGTAGACCAGTGTTACGCGCTCTTTCTCAGTCTGCACGCTCTTGGGCGTGAATTCGGCCTCCGAGGAAATGAACGAAATCCGGCCGCGATAAATCTTGTCAGGATAGGTGTCGGTGCGCACATCGACCGCCTGGCCCCAATGCACCTTGCCGAGATCCGTTTCCGGCACATAAACCCGGACCCAGAGGTGGTTCAGGTCGGCCAGCGTCACAATCGGCGCGCCGGGTAAGACGACCTCCCCCAGCTCTGCCTGCCGCGCCAGAATCACGCCGTCGAATGGCGCGCGCAGCACGGTGTAGGCCAGCCGGATCTGGGACAGGTGCTGGCTTTGATCCGCCTGACGGACATTGGCGCGTTGCACGGCGAGTTCTTCTTCTCGCGTCCCCTCGACCAGCTCGTTGTAGACTTGTTGCGCCCGGTCGAAAGCAGCTTGCGCCCGGGTCACGTTCGTGGCCGCCTGGTCGCGCCTCTGCGCGGGAATCTCGTCCTTTTGGTAGAGCGCTTGGTAGCGCGCACAATCCTTCTTCTTCTGCTCGAGGTCGGCCTGAGCGTCGAGGACTGCTTGCTTGGCGGCCTCGATGTCTTGCGTCCGACTGCCCGCCAGGCCGAGGGCGAGTTGCCGGTCCCGCACGCGAGAAGTGGCCTCGTCCACCGCAACCTGTTGCCGGTAGTCATCATTGTCCAGCCGTGCCAGCAAATCGCCGGCTTTCACCGTCATGCCCTCATCCACTGGCAAGTTAATGATGCGACCGGTCACCTTGAAGCTGACCAGGCTTTGGTGCGCTTCGAGGTTCCCGGAGAGCTTGAGGACGTTCTCGGTGGAAGGTTTACGGAACCATTGCGGATGGAAGTAGACTGCTGCTGCACCAATCGCCACCAGCAGCAGGAGCAGAAGCACGCGTTTCATGGTCGTTTCACCTCTTTGGTACTAACGCTCGGATTCCTCGCTGGGCGCGCAGAAAAGCATATCCTTCGCGGAGTTTATCCTGAGGGCTCTGCCCGAAGGGCTCAGGATGACATGTCATTCTGAGCGCAGCGAAGCGAAGAATCCGCCTTGGGTTGCGGCCAACGGCCGCCTCAGGGCTCGCCGAGGTACGTCTGGTAAATCTTTTCGGTTCCCCCCAGCGAGCGCACCAGGGCCATGACCGCATCGGCATGCCGCGCCAGCGCCGCGATGCGATCGTTCTGGGTGCTCGCCAGCATGTCCTGCGCCGTTACGACCTCGATGTTGTCCGTCACGCCATTACGAAAACGGTCTTGGGCGAGAGTCAGTTCGCGTTCCGCCAAGCTAAGGGTCTCCTCCGTGACTGTCACCTGATTCTCAGTAGACTCCAGGTCGAGCACCGCCTTGCGCAGTTCCTGCTCGATTCCCCGGCCCAGGTCGTCAATCTGCTCGCTCAAGCGTTTCACCCGGCTCTCGGTCTCCTTCTGTTGCCCGGCGCGGTCCCGGTCGAACAAGGTGACGTTGAGCGTCCCCTGGATTTGGCCGGTCCCCGCCAGGGAGCCAAACGTGCGCCCAATCGCGCCGTAATCCCCGTTGATCGAAAGGGTCGGCAGATAGCGCGCCCGCGCGGCCTTCTGTTGTTCGATGAGGGACTCGCGTTGCAGGAAGAGCGCGCGATAGTCGGAGCGCGCTTCGAGCGCCGCGTGGAGCGTCTGGGCCGGATCGGGTACTTCCACATGGCGGAATTTCAACTGCTCGGCCAATTCGAGCGGGGTTCCGGGGCTCAGCCCGAGAAAGTGCGCCAGGACGAGCAGTGACGTCTGGTAGGCGTTACGAGCCACGAGCAGGTTTTGCCGGTCACGTGCGAGTTGCACCTGCGCGCGAACGACATCCACAGCGGTTGCCAGCCCTTGGTCATGCTGGTCGCGTGCTAGTTTTTCCAGGGCCTGCGAGGTCCTCACTCGAGATTCGATTGCTTCCACTTCCGCGGCAATAGCTTGGGCGTCCAGATAAAGCCCCGCCGCCTGCCGGATGACCAGATCGCGCGCGTCCTGGTAATCGAGCTTGGAGGCCTGCGCTTGCTTCTCGCTGGCCTTCCAGTTGTGGTAAGCCTGGCGGTCAATCAGGGCCTGGCTCGCGGAGACGCGGAAATCGTAGTGCGCGAAAGGCCCGACCACGGAGGGAAAATTGGGAATAGAAATGCCCAGGGCCCCCAGGTTAATACTCTCCCGGTTGGCCAGCGAGTTCCCGGACACGCGTGGGAACAGCGAGGCCAGCCGCCTCTCACGCGTGCCCTCCAATTCTTCCACTTGAGCACCGGCCAGCCGCACGCTGAGGTTTTTCCTCAGTGCCAGACCGATCGCGTCTTTCAGCGTCAGTTGCTGCGGAGTGACCTGCTGCGCACCCGCAGGAATTCCGCCCGCAAGCGATAACGCCATAAGCAACGCGACCCGTCGCGCCTTCAGCCGCATGGATCTTCTCCTTTGCTGCGCAGCCCCGTCCAGGCTGCGACTCTCAAATCCGTTTCTTCTGCAGGCTCCCCAACACGAACTCCAGGTGCGCCTTCATGTAGGCATCCAGGTCGAGCCGATGTCGCTCGCCAAAGATCAATGTCCACACAATGGCCAGTACCCCGGGAGCTACCAACATCTGCGGAAATTTCAGGGCTTTGGTTTTTCGAAATTCACCCGACGCTATACCCCTCTTCGCCACTTGGCGCAGGGCCTTCAATCCCGGTCCAATAATCTCCTGATGGTAAATGTCGGAAAGTTGAGGGAACTTGCCACTTTCGGCTACCAGCAAGCGAACGATAGCCCGGACCCTTTCGTTTCTCACCACCAGGGTGTACATCCGTGACAGCATCTCGCGAAGCAGCTTTTCCGCAGATCCACTGAAGGTCCCCACAATGGCGTCGAGTCTTTTTTGAATCAAACTGCGGACCACGGCCCGAAAGAGCCGTTCCTTATCTTTGAAATAGAGATAGATCGTTCCCTTGGCTATTCCCGCCCGCTTGGCGACATCGTCAAGACGAGCAGCCGCATACCCGTGGGCGGCAAATTCCTGGAAACCGGCTACCAGGATCTGTTCCTGGCGGTGCGCCTTCGGTTTCCGCCCTCGGGGGACTGGTTTCGCAGTCTTCAGTCGCGCCGAATCAGTTACCTTCATCAAGGCCCACCTTTACTGACTGAACAGTCAGTCAGTGTGACGACGAAAAAGTCTACATGCAAGAAGATGTGTTGTCAACTTCGTTCGACTACCACAACGAATCCCGACGCCGCCCACAAAGCGGAGCTGCGGAGCTCCGGAGGCTGCCCACCCGGTTTTCGCACACTTGCAGAAGGAGCGATGTTGACCTGAGCTAGGTCGAGGGGGCGGGTTCTGTGCAGTTATCAGCCCGGCGGAAGTCGGCATTGAAAACTACGGAGCACAGGTAACCCCGCGGCAGTTTCTGACCTTCAGTTCCGTCGAAGGATGGTCCCTCACCGCGCAACTTCGGCTCTTGGGAAAGAAGTGAGGATCCAGTTGTTCCAGTCAAATGGGGAAAAGTTCGACGGGCACTTGCCACTTGGGCCACTCGGCAGCGGTTGTCGGCCGAGACGAGGCCAACGAGAACCGCCGGTCTGCCGGGCCGCGGACCGCAGCAATGGTTTTGCGTGTAAACCAATTCGTGCTAATGTGTTGAGAGTTTGTCAGGTCGGCGGGAAACGGGCCAACCCAGGAAGGGAAGTACGCGGGCCCGGAGACGCCGGATGGGCTCTGTTATTTCTCGAGTTTTCCGGACTTCGCAGGGAGGATGGTGCGGATCATGCAATTTTCGGTGCGACGGCTATTACTATGCCTGTTTCTTCTCGTGGGCGTGGGGTGTGGGGTTGCCTTGGCGCAGACCTTTCAGGGCAGCTTCACGGGCACGCTCACGGATCCCATGGGGGCAGTGATCCCGGGCGCTCTCGTGACGATCCTGGAGCAGGACAAAGGGTTTTCGCGCAGCGTGACCACCGACAGCGACGGGACTTACGGGGTTCCGCTCCTGCCCCCGGGGCGCTATCGCCTCACCGCGCAGAAGGAGGGCTTCGCGAAGACCGTGCGCGGCCCCATCACGCTCCTCGTGAATCAGCATCTCCTGGTCGATCTGACGCTGAAGGTGGGCGCGCAGGCGACCACCATTACCGTGGAGTCCACCCCGTCCCCGGTGGAGAGCCAAACTTCTTCGGTGGGAACCACCATCGACGAGCAGAAGGTGACTGAGGTCCCGCTGAATGGCCGGAATTTTCTGGAGCTGACGTTGCTCGTGCCCGGCGTGTCCCCGGGGACCGCGGGCAGCCGGATCAGTGACAGAGGAGGCGCCATCAACGTGAATGGGATGCGCGACTCGATGAACTCCTATTGGCTGGACGGCCTGGATGATACCTCCGTGGGCGTCGGCCAGTACACGGTGGCGCCGCCGCTCGACTCTGTGCAGGAGTTCCGCATGGAGACCGGGGTCTACGAGGCCAAATTCGGCGCCCACGCCGGGGCCGAGGTCAACATGGTCACCAAGTCCGGGACGAATGACGTCCACGGAAGCATCTATGAGTACGCGCGCAACACCTCCTTCGACGCGCGCAACTTCTTCGATCCCGCGGTGGCGCCCATGCACCGCAATCAGTTCGGCGGAACGCTCGGCGGACCGGCAGTGCTCCCGGGGGTCTACGACGGACACGACCGCACCTTTTTCTTCTTCGCCTACGAAGGCACGCGCGAGCACCGGGGCTTTTATGACAACTTCCTCGTTCCCACCCCGGCCGAGCGCCAGGGTGACTTTTCCGACCTCCTGGACCCCACCTGTTCCACGCAGACCGTGCTGCTCAACCCCTTGGCTCTGATGCAGGGCCAGGTTCAGCCCTTCACCAGTATCAGCGAGGTCTTGCCGCAAGCAGACCCGGTGGGGCAAGCTCTTGTCAACCTGTACCCGTCGCCCAATATCTCGAATGCCTCCTGTGGCGCTGCGAACTACAGGGCGTTGGTCAACCGGCAGGTCAGCTACGACACCATGACCGGGCGCATCGACCATCGGTTCAACACCAAGGACTCGATGTTCGTCCGCTACAGTCTGAACTTTGACCGAGAGTTTTGGCCGACGGGCACAGTTCCGGAAAGCACTACGGCGCTCCCCGGGTATGGCGCCATCGCCCATAACTCATACCAGATGGCGGGTCTCGACTGGACGCACATCTTCACTCCCAACTTTGTTAACGAGGTCAAGATCGGCTACAACCGTTGGCAGATCCATGAGGTCAATCAAGATCTGGGAAGTACCCTGGCCTCCACTCTCGGGATCGGGGGCATCCGTAACATCGGTTCCGTTCCCGCCGGTCTCCCCAATCTGACCTTTTCGAGTTATGCCAGCATCGGCGCCGACGAAGGTATCCCCCAACGGGGCGCCGTGAACACCTTCCAGTTCGGGGACACGCTGACCCACGTGGTGGGGTCCCACACGCTGAGCTACGGAGCCGATCTCCGTTTGGTCCGGCGGGGGAATTTCACCGTCGACAACGTTATCCGCGGCGAATTCGATTTTACGGGGCTGGTGACGGGTGGCCTCGGACAGTTGGACCCGCAGACCCAGCAGGGGATCGCCCTGGAATTTGGACTTCCCTGCGCAGCAACGGGCAACTGCCGGACGGGCAACAGCATTGCTGACGCGCTCTTAGGTCTGCCGCAAGACTGGATCAACGGCTTTGAGGAATACATCTCTGGCTCCTTCGGCGAATATGACTTTTTCGTTCAGGACGACTGGCGCGTGCGTCCCCACCTGACCCTGAATGTTGGCTTGCGCTATGAATACAAGAGCTTGGTGACTGAAAAAAGTAACGGCTTTTCTAACTTCGACTTCGCTACCGGGAACCTCATGGTGGCGGGGACCAGCGCCGCAACCCTGTGGAGCTTTAACCCCACCATCGACCCGCTCACCGGTCTGTATCAAATTAACCCTCAGCCGTGCACGCCTGAAACTTGCGCACAAACCACGCTGAACCTGGGAAGCACCGCACGTAACCGGTCGCTCCAATATCCGGATCGAAACAATTTCGCGCCGCGCATCGGCGTCGCCTGGCAGCCCTTCGCGAACTCCAAAACCGTTCTGCGGGCCGGCTACGGCGTTTTTTACGACCAGACCTTTGGCGACGTTTATTTCCAGAAGGCCGCTAACCCGCCGTTCGTCCAGCTCAAGGAGGGCAGCTTCGCTTCGGCCCTCGCCAGCGGGTTACAGCCCGGCAGCGGCGCCATCATCGGGAGTGCTTTGACGGAGGGTACCCTGCCGGGTTACCCCGCGATGAGCCCCTTCCAGCTCAATTTCCGGAACGCTTTCATCCAGCAATGGACTGCGGATGTGCAGCGACAGCTTGGCGGGACTTGGCTCCTCGACCTCGGCTACGTGGGGACTCGCGGGCTGCGCCTCGTGCAGGAGACTGACCCGAATCAGCCGATCAACTTCTCGGTAGACCCGCAGGCGGCGGTCTGCCCCTCTCCGACGAGCCCCACCGGGGGCTGCGCGGCGCCTTATCCCTATCTCACGAACTTCGCGTACACGCAATCCTCTGGCAGCTCCATCTACCATTCCTTCCAGGCCAAGGTAGAACGGCGATTCTCGAGAGGACTCTCACTCCTGGCCTCGTATACCTATTCGAAGTCCATTGACAACGCGTCCGGACCCTTCAGCGATTCGCGCAACGCCAACTTCCCTCAGAACTCGTATAACGTGGCGGCGGAGAAGGCTGTGTCCGATTTCGATTTCACCCATCGACTGTCTGTCGCCTATCTTTGGGCGATGCCCTTCGGCGCGAGCGTGGGGAAGCTCTCCAACCCGCGCCTCAACTACCTGATTGAAGGATGGCAGGCGGGAGGTGTCTTCTCCGTCCAATCCGGCGCGCCTTTCACTCCTGCCGTGAGCGGTGGCATCAGCGGTGCCAACGAGGTGAATAACCCCACGGTGTTAGCCGACACGGACCGCCCGAACGTCACCGGCGGCGCGTTCTACCCCGCGAAGCAGATGCCGCAGCAGTGGGTGCTGGCCTCGGCCTTCAGCATGCCGAGCCCGTATACCTTTGGCAACGCCGGGCGGAACATCCTGCGCGGGCCGGGACTGGGAACCTGGGATTTCTCCCTCCTTCGGAACTTTCGCTTAAGGGAATCCAGTAAGCTGGTGTTCCGCGCTGAGATGTTCAACATCTTCAACCGTACCAACTTCGACATTCCCCAGCGCAATTTGACCGCATCGAGCTTTGGCCAGATTTTCAATACTGTACAGCCGGTCGCGGGCCTGGCTTCCGGCGGACCGGGCGAGCCGCGGGAACTCCAGTTAGGTTTGTCGCTCGTCTGGTGACGTTCTGACGCGGAACCCCAACCGCGCTCCCAACTTGTAGGGGAGGCCTTCGCTGTGCACGCGTCGCGGCCTTCCCCCTCTGCGAATTGCGTCGCACATCTGCTGCTCGGCTTGGCAGCAGGCGGGTTGCCGATCAGTTCGTGAAGCTGCAAGACTCGCCCACCGTGGAATCCAGAGAGCTGGGACCATCCTGAAAACACCTGGGGGAAAAGGAAGCCTTGTCTCCGATTCGCAGGACCCAACGCGGGCCTTCAACGGCGGGAGTTTGTCTGTCGTTCGCAGTTGCGTCCGGTTTGTGGTCTAATCGACAAGCGTGCTTCTGAGACTGTACGGCGGGTGGCCACGGCCGAAGAGGTGGGAAGTTCTGAGAAAAGGATGCGATGTACAGGGCTCACTCAAATCGCCACGGGCGTCGCGAAGACCGGTCGGCTCGGTGTAGCGGGCCGCTACGCGCTGGGCGCCACCCAGTGTTGCGAACCTTCCTGTTAATTGCGATTCTGGTCAGCGGGGCAACGCCGGCGCTGGCCTGGGGTGATCTGGCCCACCAGATGGTGAACGCTGCGGCCATCGAGGACCTGCCGGAGCCGATACGCTCGTACTTCCGTGCGCGCAAAATCTACCTCCTGGAGCACGCCTCGGAGCCCGACTTAGTGGCACACGAGGATCCTGCCGAAGGCCCGCACCATTACACCGAAATCGAGGCCTACGACCGGTACCCTTTCCGTCAGTTCGAACGGCGCTTCGTCGCCGAGCATTGGCGCCCGCTGCCGTCGGAGCTCCGCTACGGAGACTCTGTCTGGCAGATCGAACGCTACACGCTGCGGCTGGCCGAGGATTTTCGCCGCCGCCGCTGGGACGCCGCCGACCACGACGCGGTTTTTGCCGCGCACTACGCGGCCGACCTGACCCAGCCCTTGCACACCGTCATCAACTTCGATGGGCAACTGACGAACCAGCGGGGAATCCATGCGCGGTTTGAAACCGAGCTGGTGCGCGACTTGGCAGGCCGCTGGACGCTGCGGCCCGAGCCGGCGGAAGTCGTCCCCGATCTGCGCGCGCGAATTTTCCGCGAGCTGGTCGCGAGCTATTCGGATCGCCAGGTGATATTTTCCGCAGACCGCGAGGCGGCGGCAGGGGGCGGTTATCTGGACCCGCAATTTCCCGCGCGATTCGAGCGGCTGGCAGGGCCACTCGCCCTGCGCCAGCTCAATGCGGCCGCCGGCCTGGTGAGTTCCTTTTGGTATACTGGCTGGGTTCGGGCGGGCAGACCCGTCTTGCCCAGGGTGCACCGGGCGCCCCAGTTGGTCGGGGCGCGGACGGGCGAGGGACGATGAAGCGCAGAACGATCCTCCTCGTTGTCGGGTTGGTGCTCGTGGCGTTTGTGCTGGGGAGGCTGGTCGGCTCGCGTCACGGGCAGAAGCCGATGGTGAGCGGTCCGATCCAATCCTCCGGCGCCCCCGCCTCGCCGGTCGCGGGCGGTACGGGTGCCTGCGCGGACTTTCGCGACGCCGGTTCGCAGGTGGGAACGTCCGGCTGCGTGTCTGGGCAGGTGCTGGGCGTTTTCACATCGCGGGCAGGGAACACCTTCCTGGATTTCTGCCCAGATTATCGGAGCTGTCCATTTACCAGCGTGATCTTTGCTTCCGACAAAAACAAGTTTGGCGACCTGGAATCTTTGCAGGGAAAACGCGTGGAGATTCGGGGCGCCATCACCGTTTACCAGAGCCGTGCGGAAATCATCATTCGTGATCCTCAACAGATTCGCAGAGCCCCTTGACGCCGGACGAGCCGGGAAGCTGGGGCACCACCCGCATCGGCGTGGGTTCGCCGGAGCGGTGATCGTTCTCAGCTTTTGCGCCTGCTGCCTGATGCGGCCGGCCGCCGCCGCGCCCCCGCAAGCTTCTGAGCAGACGCCAGGCGCGTCCGTCATGCAGCTTTCCCAGCAAGCGACGGAATTCATCCTGCAGGGATTCGATCTGCTGGGGCAGCACAACGCTCCGGGCGCCGAGGCGGTCTTCCGCCAAGCCATCGAAGTGCAGCCGGAAGCGCAGCCCGCACACCGCGGTCTGGGGCTGGCACTACGCGAGGAGGGCAAGCTGACGGACGCCTTTCGCGAGCTGCAGACCGCCACGCGCCTCGATCCCTCCGACGCGGAGGCGCACTACGCGCTGGGCTCGGTAGCGTGGGCGCTCAGCACGCCGGTGAGCTCGGCTCCGGGCAAAGCGGGAGGGCTCGCCCCGGCGGATTATCAGAATTTCGCTGCCGCCGAGTTTTCCAAGGCCCTCGCGCTGAGCCCCCAAGACGCGACATTGCGAATGAGCCTGGCCGCACTTTACCTCGAGGCAGACCGGCCGCACGCTGCCGTGCCGCAAGCGGAAGAAGCGGTGCGCATCGCGCCCGACAGCGCGGCTGCCCACGTCACCCTGGGACGCGCCTACTTCGCAAGCGGGGAGGAGGAGAAAGCTGCGGCGGAATTCCAGGCGGCGGAGAAACTCGACCCGCAAGACGGGGGAGCCTATCTGGCGCTGGGCCAACTGCGGATGTTCCAACGCCGCAATCGGCAGGCGGAAGAAGCCTTTCGCCGCGCCATCCAGGTTTCACCCAATCTGGGGTCGGCGTACGCGGCGCTGGCGCAGATTCTCACCGTGGAGGGGAAAAGCGCCGAGGCGCGCGGTTTGTTGGAGAAGGCCGTGGCGTTGAATCCGCAGGACTGGCAGAGCCAGTACCAGCTTGCCCTGCTACTCAACCAAGCTGGCGAATCGGCGCGCGCGACGGAATTACTCAAGGAAGTATTGCGCACCAATCCGGACTTCCCTGGGGCGCACGAGCAGGTGGCAGCCGGACTCTTGCGCCGGGGCGATGCGAAAGGTGCGACCTCGCTGGCGGAAAAGATGATCGCGCAGAATCCGCAGGGACCGGAGGGCCATCGCATCATGGCCCTGGCCCTCTGGAAGGAGCGCGACTACGAAGGCTCGCTCGCCGAGTGCGCGATGGCGCTCAACGGCGATCCGAATTCCAGCGCGATGACGGCGCTGCAGGCGATCGAGCTCTGGCAGCTCGGCCAAAAGAAAGAGGCACAGACGGCCTTCCGCGAGGCGGCCAAGCTCGAGCCCAAAGTGGCATCGGCCGACGTCTTCTGCCGCCTCCTGTTGTGCGACGCGCATGACATCAACATAGTCAGCGACTTTCTGCACAAGATCCGCTGGCTGCTCGCCCCTCCGCCGACACCCTGAGACTTCTTGCGAACAGCCCACGGCGAACCCCGCCGGAGCCTTACTCGGCCGGAAGCAGGACGCCGACTTCGCGCGGCGGCAGCGTGATGCTGCTCGCAGCGTCACCTCCGCGCAGCGCCTCCCGCATGGGGCGTGGTAACGAGATCGTCTGCGGCTCAGTAGTGTGATTGATCACAATGAAAACCTCTTTGCCCGACCCCACGCGGCGGCAAACCTCCACGCCCTCCGGGGCCGCGCCCAGAGCGGGTTTCACTTGGCTCACCTGGATCATCCACGCGGCGAGGGAATCCATCGTTTTGTCATCGAGCCAAGCCCCGATGTAGGTGATTCGCCCCGCGCCCACGCGGCGCGTGATGACGGCGGGCTGGCCATCCAGCCAGCCGTTGCTCTTGCCGTAACGCACTAGGACATCCGCATCGGGCGCCGTGGTTTCGAGCATCTCCGCCCAGATTTTAGCTTCGCCCTCCCCACCTTGCCCAGAAACCGGCGCGGGTTTCTCCAGGGCGTAGAATTGCCGCACGTCGCCGCCCAGCAAATTGCCGAGGATGGTCCCGGGCTGGCGCGAGGGCAGCAGCGCGTTGTAGGCGTCCTTCATACCAGAGCGCGGCCCCAGTACTAGGTGCCCGCCGCCTTGGACGAACTCCCGCAGGTGATTGGCCACCCCGTCGGGCAGGACGTTCAGGTGCGGCGCCACCACCAGCCGGTAGGACGCGAGCGGGGCAGAAGGATGCACCACGTCCACGGCCTGCGTCAGGGCTTGCAGCGGGCGATAGTAGCTGCGGAAATGCGCGAAGGTGTCGAAGTCCTGGTTGTGCTTTTGGAACTGGATGGCCCAGCGGCTGTCGTAGTCCTGGAGAAGCGCCGTTGCGGCCGCGGGGCTGGTGCCGCGCAAATTCTCTCCCACCTTGGCGAACTCCTTCCCGATCTGTACGATCTCCTCGTAGAGGGGAACGGGTTTCCCATCTGCTCCCACGAGCGTGCCGTGATACTCCTCCTGCCCGCCCAGAGCGCTGCGCCATTGCCAATAGCTCACGGCGTCGGCGCCGTGGCCGATGGCCTCCCAGGCCATGTCGCGCACTTCGCCGCGGTCCAGGGAATTGTTCACCGGCGCCCAGTTCACGGATCCCGGCTGGGTTTCCATCACCCAGAAGTTTTTGCGCTTGAAGCCGCGCGTCAGGTCGTGGAGCAGCGCGTTCGACGCCGGATTCAGGTGGCCGGTTCCGACATAGTCATCCCATGAGGCGAGATCGAGGTCTGCGCTCAGAATGTAATGGTCAAACACATCATACCATCCCATGAAATTGTGAGTGATGAACTGACGGGGATCGGCGTGAGCGCGGATCGCTGTAACTTGATTGTGATTGAAATCCCGGAAGGAATCGGTAATAAATCGTTGCCACTCCAGCTTCAGCCCCGGATTGTGCTCGCCGACGGGGATGGGGATTTCCTGCCAGTTGTCGTAGGTTTCGCTCCAATAGCTCGTGGTCCAGTGTTGGTTCAGTGAGTCGAGCGTCTTGTAGCGGGCCTTCAGCCACTGCTGGAATTGGCGTCGCGTGTCCTCGTCATAGGAAACGGGGCCGTACTCATTGTCAATCTGCCAGCCGATCACATGGGGATTGTGGCCGAAGCGTTGGGCCATCCCTTCGGCGATGCGGCGCGCGAGTTCGCGGTAACGCACGCTGGTAAGGCTGCACTGTTGGCGGTTGCCATGTGTTGCGCGGCGGCCGTTTTCGTCTATAACGAGTGTTTCGGGGTACTTTTGCGTCAGCCAAGCAGGCGGTGCGGCCGTAGGAGTTCCCAGCACCACGAGGATGTCGTGCCGGGCGGCCAGCGCCACGGCGCGCTCGAGCCAGGCGAAATCAAACTTGCCTTCCTGGGATTCCATGCGGCTCCAGGCGAATTCGGCAACCCGCACCATGCGAATTCCCGCCGCTTGCATCAGGGTCAAGTCTTCCTCCCACCGCGCCTCCGGCCATTGTTCCGGATACCAGGCTGCGCCGAGGATCAGCCGCGGCAGGGCTGGACCGGGCGACGGGGCCGTGGCTGAGGCCTGAGGCTGGACAGGCGGTTTTTGGGCCGGCGAAGGAGAAGACGCCTGGGCGCCAAGAGAAATGACCGCGCAACAGAAAACTGCCCAAAAGGCAGGGAATGACAATCGCTTCATGGTTCCTCCTATCCGAATGCATCGAGCAAAATCCGGCCGTTAAGGTTCTATCATGCTGACGTGTTAAGCGCCAGGGGAACGAGCGTTGCGCAGACCAAGTGGCACTGGTCTTCGCGTCGGCGCGAGATGAGGAGGGCGGGCGCTAGCCGCTGGATTCTGTCGCTCTATAAAACCGTAGCTTGGTGTTTCGCAAAATGCCTCGGCCCGTGATACGATGCCTAGCGAATGGGTTGAACCTCTGACCGTCAATAGCGCCCCCTTTGACGGACCTTGACGATCGATCCCAGTGGGGAGGAATCCCGGTGGCAATCTATATAGTGGAGAAACTCCTAGGTGGCCTGATGGTGGTGGACGTGCGCGGGCGCATCACCTTGGGGCCGGAAACGGAAGCGCTGCGCGGCAAGCTGAAGCAGTTGATCGAAGGTGGCCAGCGCCGCATCATCCTTAACCTGGGAGAGGTCACCTATGTTGATAGCGTGGGACTCTCGACCTTGGTCGCCAGTTACACTTCCGCGCGGCGGGCGGGTGGTGATTTGAAACTCCTGCATCTTCCGCGGGGAGTCCATCAACTCCTGCAGATCACCCGGCTCAGCACGGTCTTCGAAATCTACGAGAACTTGGAAGCCGCCCGGCAAGCCTTCCTACTGCAAAACTCCTGAACGTATTTGGGACACTGTAATACGAAGACCGAGTTTGCTCGCTGCGCGCGAAGGTTCCTCCTGTGAGGACTTCCTCCGTGTCCTCGGTGGCCAGCAGAGCCTCAACGCAGAGGTCGCTCGGATGATCCGTGCCTCGGTGTTGAGGCTTGAGAGGCACGGAGGTCATGGAGAACTTCGTTTTGGCTGCGGCCAACAGCCGCGCTGTGACATATTGTCTCCTCCGATGGCGCCACCCTCTTCAATCCTTTGACAAAGAACTTGCGTGCTGGTAGAGTTGCCCCCAAGCGTAAGTGAGGTAACTTTACTGGCAGTCTTATCCATGTTGACTGACCCGCCACGAAGGTCCCTATACGCAAACAGAGGTGTTTATGCAGGGCACAATAAAGCGAGTCATCCGCGACCGCGGTTTTGGCTTCATTCGGGCCGCAGATGGGCAAGAGGTGTTTTTCCACCGCAGCAGTCTCCAGGAACTGAACTTTGATGGATTGAAAGAAGGCGAGACTGTTGAATTCGAGATAGAGCGCGGCGAGAAGGGTCCGCGGGCTACGAGCGTTCGGCCTAGTGCGACGTAAGTTTCCAGGCTTTGCGACTCCCCACAGGAATTGCACCTTTCGGGCACCGGCGGTGAGGTGTCGTCGCTGGGGCGTCGTCGGTTTTTTCCCTGGCACCCCCCTCCGGGCGAACGGGAATGCGCTCTTGCCGCCTGTAATTATATCTCTTAGTAGAGAAATACCCTGGAAGATATTGCTGATCCACTAGCAGGGAGTACTCCGTGACGCGGAGGGATGTCACGCGCGCCTGCTCGATTATCCCAAGCTGGGGATCGCGCGAAGTTTCGTCTCCCCTGTGCTTGCGGGTGCGGTGAAGGCCCTGCCGCGACCGGGGCAAATATCCGCGCCCGGCTGAGGGTGAGACGGCAAAACGGCTCGCCTAGGGTATCGAGGGACTTTGGCAGGGGTGGGGAGACTCGAACTCCCGACCCTCGGATTAGAAATCCGATGCTCTATCCGGCTGAGCTACACCCCCCCTAAGAGCTTAGCTTACTGCATTCGGTGGGTTTTCATCAAACACTTCATCGAGGGGTTTTCCTTAAGGAAACCTTGGGGCAGGCGCTTGAGTGGCATGGGGTGGGTGACGGGATTCGAACCCGCGACGTCCAGATCCACAGTCTGGCGCTCTACCAGCTGAGCTACACCCACCGTGTCGGCGTGCTGCGCTGAAGATTAGCCGTCTCTTCTTTGTAACATCGGGCGGTGAAGGGTGTCAACTAAGCGCATGGCGCGACAGTGGGGCTACTTGCTCGATTCCTCCACACGGATCTCCTGCAGTTCGGTTGGTTGCTGACAGCAGATGCAGGGTCCAGGCTCGAGTGCCACGATGTTGCAGACCTTGCAGAAGTAGCGCACGCGAAAAAGCTTGCCCTGGTGAATCGTGTAGAGCCACTGGACCTCGAACGTGCCACCAGGCTTTCGGGTGCCTTCCACGCGCACTTCGCGGCCGTCCAATCGCTTGTCCTGCAGCGTATGAAAAAGGTACTGCGTCACTGCCGAAAGCGGTTGGTCCTTGTCGTGCATCTTCAGGACCGGCCCCTTAGTACCCGTCGCAAGCAGCTCCCCTTCGAGGGCGGCCAGGGGCTTTGCTTGACCGGCCCAAAGCCCAGAAGCCAGAAGGGAAGCGAGCACCAGGGCAAGCCCGAACCCGAGCCTTCTGCCGAGCGTTCGGAAGGCGCATCCTGAACGTTTTGTTGTCTGCGACTTCATCACTCCATCGCCTACTGCCCACTGCTTTGCCCGCCGCCTTGCCAATCCAAAATCGCAAATCCAAAATTGCCGAGGCCTCCTCACTCAGCCCTGCCATTTGCCGATCACGGTGAACGCCAACGGCAGCTCCCCGCTTTGCCCGTGGCCTTTCACCTGAAGGTTCCAATGATCCTGGTCATCCTTCACGACCGAGGGGAAATCGGTACCGCTTACTTGCGCGCCGACCAGGAACCCCGGATGGGGCGTCCCCGAAGCCTGCCGGCCCAATTTCACTAGATCGTCGAACCCGAACGCCTTGGCGGGATCTTGGTCGACCGAAACCGGCGCCAGAACGATCGCGTCGCGATACGGATTCACGCCCATATGGTTTCCGTCCTGGGGAATGAGGGCATAGCGCAGCGTGTAGAAGCCGGCTTTCATTGTTTGGCCACGAAAATCGGTCGCCGCATTGGGAAAGTGCAGAACTCCCAAGAAGGTTCCTTCGGCCAATGCTCCATAAAGGAGATCGGATGACGTGTTGGGACTCGCACGCGTCGGGAGGCTCTTGGGCAGCCAAACCTCACAGAGCGCCGCGCCCTGATCGTTGACCACGCGAACTCCCTGTGAGTCAAGAACGGTCTGGAGCGAAGCTGGAACGTCCGCGGCCGGTGCAGCGCCGATGGCTTCGGCTTTGTAGCTGCCCTGGCCCAAGGCTGTCGCCGCCGCCCAGAGTTGAGTTGCCAGAATCAGTCCAAGTATGCGGTGCAATTTCATCGCAAAGCCTCCTTACCTATTGGATGTCACCAAGCCCCATCCCGATGCCGGATGGCTTCCCCGGTGATTATCCCTCTTTCCGCCGCCGGGTTGGAATATGGAAATTGAACCCCGATGCGCTCGGGGGTGAACACAAGACGGAAAGCCCCCTCGCGGGTGCTTCCCGTCCTTCAAGCGGTGTGCGGGGATCGACGTTATCAGAGGGTGAAGGCGCCGACAAACGCGCTGCGCTTATCCACGTGCTTCCACACGACGCCCAGACCCTGTCCCTGGAAGGATTCATCCAGCGTGAAGGCCGGCATGGCGTGAGCGAGACTGACCAGCGGCGGGTAATAGACAAACTCGTTTCCGCAAATGTGATCACCGTGGCATAGGCTCCGCGTCTCGATGCGAGCGATATTGCCCGCTACCAGCTTTGCCGCGCCGTGATGATCGCCATGTTCAACCGTCAACTGAATCGGCGCAGTCTCCACGCGCACGACGTTATCCAGCAAACCGCCCGCATTCGACCTAGCGAACTCCCTGAGGGCAGTTCGCTGTTCGCTGCTCGCCTGGGAATCCAGGATCAGCACAGAGTGAGCCGGGTACGGGGTGTGATAAGGATCGCCCAGCGTGGCCTGGGCCGTAACGACCGCCACGACGCTCAGCCCGTTCAGGCTGACACCCTTCCAGCTACCTTCCTGAACCTTCCAGGCCAAAATGGCTTCCTTGCCCGTCAAACCCACTTCGGAGTTGGCAAAGCAAGGACCCGTGTAAACGTCCGCGCTGCGGACTTCGATGTAATCACCCTTGATGGCCGCGCTTCCGGAAACTGCCAAACCCGAAAGCAGAAAGAAACCGACGGCCAGAGGAACCATGAGTTTCCGCATGATCCTATCCTCCACGGAGCAGATTTTCTGACAGTGCCCTGAAGAGGTTATTGTATTACACCCTGCCAGCAGATTCAACCTTGGCGACGACTCGGACGGAGGCAGTAGGCAGCGAGCGCCGTGTGCGAGTCCCGACAAAGTCGGGAAAGGCACTTCGGCCCCCGACTTCGGACCTCGAACTTCGGCCATTGTCTCCTAACTCCTGACTCCTAACCACTAACTCCTAGCTTTTCAACAACATCGTCGCATTCAGCGACTAACCAGCTTGTTTTCATCAATATATCCGGATCGACCTGCCGAAGACTCTCTCCATCCTTTGTTTTCATAGAGATTTCCGGATCGACCTTCATTCTTAACATCTTTTTCTTCGCGCTGTCCCTGCCGAACCTCAATCCGACTAAGTGCTTGCATTTCAACAACTTCGTTTTCAGCCCAGGTCATAGAAAATTCCCGCACACCGTCGCTAGGTCCATTGGTTTTCATCAATATATCCGGATGAGCCTGCATTTTGTTTGATCGTCGCGTAGGGGCACGGCTTGCCGTACCCGCATTCATCGTTACAACCAACCAGGGTCGGGCAAGCCCTGACATGAATCGCGCAGCGCGCACTCCCAAACGCGTTGCCTCCGAACGCACTACGCCGTAACTCCTCACATCTATAGCTTAGCAACAAGCACGGGTGTAATGTCAAGGCTATGACGCACGATTTATCCTGCCGGTAGCCCAAAAATGCACCGGTTGGCACCTGATTGTCCGGCGAATCCCATGCCGGAAGCAGTGGTAGGGCCGAACGGCGTTCGGCCCGCTGGGGGCGAGCAGCCTGCGCCCCAGAGGCTTCGGCCGCCGGGGCGCCGCTCGCCCCTACAAGCAAAAGAGCGCCCCGATGTGTCGGGGCGTCTCTTCCAGAAGCGCGGGTTCTGCCCGCGCCGCAATTGCCTTCGTAGAGGGGGTAGCGAAGAGTTTGCGCCTTTCAAACTCTGCGGCCTGCCTGCGCAGTCAGGCTTGAATGTTCCAGGCCATTTCGTATTTGTTCAATATGAATCGTTCCACCAGAGCGAGGTTACGGTGGTGGCGATGACCCCCGACCACGAACCGCAGAGTCTCTGGAGAACGAGACTCTGCGCTTGTATCTACCCACTCCTAACCCACTTAGGTCATTTCTAGGCGATGGGCGGTCATCGGGACCCACGCAGCGTGACCGATCTGAGGTTTCGTGCTACGATTTACAGGTGACTCCGAGCACGCAATCCGGCTGGGCGTGGATGGGTGGCAGTCGTGTTCGAAGATCCCGTTTCCACGGTGGGCGAAAGACCGTGGCCGCGAGGAGGGTAAATGCCGGGAAGCACCGACTACCTCGACGGCACTTACTTGCAACAGAATCCTGACTGGCATGTCCCTGATTCTGCCTGGAAGGTTCGGCAGATTTTAGGGATTTTGAGCCGCAACCAGATTGTTCCAAGAACAGTCTACGATGTTGGCTGCGGGGCTGGAGAGGTTCTCCGGCTACTCCAGCAGAACCTCGGCACCGCCTGCGAACTCTGGGGCACCGACGTATCGCCCCAGGCCATCGAGATGTGCCGAGCCAGGACAAACGATAGATTGCACTTCGCATTATCGGACGATTGCCCATGGGCTGGACAGTTCTTCGATTTAGTGATTGCGATCGATGTCTTAGCACACGTTGAGGACTACCGCGGGTTTTTGCGCAATATCAAGCTAAAGGGTACATATAAACTAATTCACATCCCGCTCGACGTTTCCGTTCAGCATATCTTGCGGGAACACAGTATGATTAATCGCCGACGAAGCCACCCACACTTTCACTATTTCTCGAAGAGGACCGCGATGTTTGCTCTCGAAGACCTCGGATTTGAAATCGTGGATTGGTTCTATACTCCTCGGTCGATCGATATTCCCGGTCACACGAGAGGAAAGCTCGTAAGGCTTCCTCGGAAGCTACTCTTTGCTGTCAATCAGGACTTCGCCGTCAAACTGCTAGGCGGCTTCAGCTTAATGGTTCTGGCGAAGTGAATGACGTGACAATCCAGGGCTAAGAGACAAAGGTATACTGTGGGGTTATATTTGTCTGTTTGTGTGGGTTAGTATTCGACGTGCACACAACATGCTGCGATATCTATGGAAACGCCACGAAGAGGTAAAAAGCGGGATGGGAGAGTCGGAGCCGAGACTAAAACTGTGCGATCCCTTTTCTCCAAAGCCAACGCTCAATCGGTAAATGCGACGAGTCCTAGGAGCGTCGAGTTTCTCTACCTCGACCAAGCGGCGGTCCTTGACGCTGACGTGCTGGACATGCCGCGAGCAATGGATGTCGTTGGACGGGCGCAAGCCTCATTCGCAAAAGGTGAAGTCCGGCAGCCGCACAAGGTCGTGCTGCGCAGCGGAGACACTGCAGAGAGCGAAGAACTGGGGCGCTTCAACGGCCTCTCGGCGTCCATAGGTACGCCGGTGCAGTGTATGGGATTTAAGTGGATTGGAAGCTTCCCCGCGAATCGAAAGCTCGGTCTGCCTCGCGCCAGCGCACTGATCATCTTGAACTCCCCGCAAACCGGACTTCCACTTGCCTTGCTGGACGGAACCCTGATCAATGCGATGCGGACGGGCGCTATGACCGGACTCGGCGTTCGATACCTCGCCCCAAGTCAGACACGTAAGGTCGGCATCCTCGGCGCAGGTGTCCAGTCTCGTACGCAGATCCTGGGTTTGTACACGGCGCTACCTAAGATTGAGGAGATCGCTCTTTACGCTCGGAGCATTTCTGCCTCGGAAGCGGTTGCTGAGGATTGCCGGCGGCGGTGGGGCGCTCCGGTCCGAGCAGTCCGGACGATTGATAATGCACTCCTCGACGCCGACGTGGCCCTCACCATCACGACCGCCCATGAGCCGATCGTGCTCGCGCGGCACATCAAACGGGGCGCGCTCACGGTGCAGCTTGCGGGTCATGAATGTGAGTTCGGCGTTATACAGTCGTGCCGTAAAATAGTCACGGACGACTGGGACGCAGTGAAGCATCGGGCCATCATGACTCCGGCTATCATGCACCAGCAGGGGTTGCTCCACGATGAAGACATTTACGCAAACCTGGGCGAACTGATTCTCGGAAGGAAGGCCGGCCGGGAAAGCGACAAAGAAAGAATTCACTATTGCCACATGGGTATGGGTATTAATGACGTCGCACTCGCATGGTCGGTTTATGAGATGGCGTGCGAACGAAACCTCGGCATACGTTTGCCTCTGTGGCGGGAGCCACTGTGGGTTTAACTGAGGTGTGCTGCGCGCGTCCATCGTTATGAGGGATTCATCTGACCGCATGCGAATCAAGGACAATTGTGTCCCGGTCGTTGTGCTCGTGTCGTCCCAGCCTGGCGGCCTTGGCCTTATTCGGAGCCTTGGCAGACAAGGTGTCCGCGTATATGGCGTCCACCAATATTCATTGGAACCGGCGGCGTGGTCCCGCTTTTTGCGGGGTGTATTTTGCTGGAATTTCTCGCGAGCCTCTGCGGGGGATTCAGTATTGTTCCTGCTGGACGTTGCCAAGCGGATTGGAACAAGACCGATCCTGATTGCCACCTCGGATGTAACCGCGCTCTTCGTCGCCGAAAACGCAGAATCTCTTGAGGAACAGTATCTGATCGCCACGCCGCCGGCTAACGCGGTCCGCATTTTCTCCAGCAAGAAGCAAACCGCCGATCTATGCCAAAAACTGAGTATTCCCTCGCCTGAGACCGCACTACCGACTTCGCGCGAAGACGCGTTACAGTTCGCGCAAACCACGAAGTTCCCCACCATTGTGAAGGGCGAATACGGTGAGTTCTTGCAACGAAGAGGGCGATCCGTGCGGGTCGCCATTGTAGCTAGCAAGAAGGCACTGCTCGATATCTACGACTTGAATGCGGAGATCGGCATTCCCCGCTTAATTTTCCAAGAGTACATCCCCGGCGGCGACGACGCGATCTGGATGTTCAATGGCTACTTCAATGCCCGATCCGAATGTTTATTCGGCGGCACGGGGCGAAAACTCCGTCAGTTCCCAGCGCATCGTGGCAGCACGTCGCTTGGAATATGCGCGAGAAATGACGCGGTGGAAACCCAGACGATGCTATTGATGCAAGCCGTCGGCTATCGGGGACCGGTGGATTTGGGCTATCGCTTTGATGCTCGCGATGGCCGGTACAAATTGCTGGATGTAAATCCACGCATTGGCGCAACCTTTCGTTTATTTACCGCACAGAACCAACTGGACGTTGCCCGAGCGCTCTATCTTGACCTCACGGGACAGACGGTCCCGTCCGCGGAGGTATCCGAAGGACGCAAATGGATCGTGGAGAGCAATGACTTGATCTCGAGTTGGACTCACTTTCGAGAAGGACAGTTGAGTCTTGGCGCATGGATCCGCTCTTTGCGCGGCATTCACGAGGGCGTTTGGCTCACCACAGACGATCTGGCCCCGGTGGCTCTTCTTCCCTTTTTGTTGTTCCGCAAGCACTTTGGAAGAGACAAGGATCCAGTCTCTGGGAAAAAGCTGAAAAGATCCTGAGAACCCGCTTTACCGCAAGCTTGCCCTAACATCCGATAAGCGTATTTTACGCCCACCTCCAGGGTGCCGTTTTCGGCCGGAAAGGGAGGGACCCACGTGGGGAAGGCATTTGCGGGCAAAAGTACAGTGGAGTGCCATTATCGGCAGAATGCGGCCTTCGTGGGAGTATGAAACCACAGATCCTAGTAAGCGCCCTTCACCTCAAGAGGAAGAAGTGGCCGTCCACCGGCTGCCATTTGGGCGTATGGTCGGCGACCCGCAGGTCTTGATTCTGGTCATAATCGCAGGTCGCGGGCGGTTGACGTCGCACCCGAAACAATCCACCTGGTCGTATTACGCCCTTATGGGGAATTGACCCACTACGCGAGTCCTCGGGCGGAGGACTGGGGCAGGGTCAGAGCAGACGGGCACCGCCTCAAGAAGCATTGAAGCTGCCCGAAGTCTGCGCTCCCCCGGAATGAGAGGTTGGGCGGCGGGACGCTCACCTTCTTGGCAGGCCTGAAATCGCGGGATCCCACTTATTGACGTCGGGCAAATCGGGAGCAGGACGACCCCAAACGTCTCCGTAAATTTCTCCCTTTAAATGGGTCACTACCAGCCTCTGGACCAAATTCATGTTTGGCAGGCTGATATGAAAGCCGACTTTCTCCAGAATACGGTCCTTGAATTCCCAGAAACCGAAATCGTCCGGGGTCACGCAAACGACCTCTTCCGTGGGAATGAAGTTCGACCTCGCGCCGAGGTACGGTACGGTATTGTCGCCAGTCAAGACATGGAGAGCTGGATCAGGGTTGTTCCATTCATTGCGGACGTCCGTATCAGCCAAGTTAAAGCGCGGAGTGCCATCTGGACTCTTGCTGATGGCCATACGGGTGCGAACCTTTTCATTCACACCGACAATGCTCAGCCATTTCTTGGAATCGGTCAACACGAGGTTCTCCAAGGAATTTCGATGTGCATGGGCGGCGTCGAGGATTCTCTTCAGCAGCGTCAGCGCTTGTTGGCGAACATCCGTCGCTTGGTCCCTTCCATACATACGAACGAACGAGGCGAGCGAGTCAATAATTCCAGGCTGCCAGGTATCCGGAACGAACAGATCTCCAGACAGCCCGTCCCCTGCCTCAACTGCACCCTTGAACGAAGGCAACAGATAATACAAGGCGGGAGTCACCCTCGCTGTTTCACGTTCGCGGGAACTGCCGGGTGACATTCCCAGGGCGCCAACGCCAGTCGCCACTTTGGAAACCGACTCCAGCGAACCCCGAAAGGGCGAGGCCAGGGTTGCGACCTTATCAACTTTCGCATCGCTGTTTTGTCGAAGGTATCCAGCCACAATCAAGCCGCCCATCGAATGGGCGACGAGATTGACTTTGGCCGGAAACTGAGGCGTGCCGAATCCTTGGGCATAATAGTGGCGCAGGAGGGCCGTGCGGCTAATGACCTCGTCGATGAATTGACTCAGCAACTGCTGGATGTCCTCCAACGGTTGCCTCCAATCGTACGCAAATGGAAAGACGGGGACCGGCTCATCCGCTTGTGGACTGAGGTTGTGGCGCAGTTCTTCGATCAACTCGGAGTAAATCACTTCAAAAAGTTGATCCCGCGTCACTCGCGCCGGTTCGTAAAGCTCCAGGCGTGTGTTGTCGGGGTGCGGCGTGATTCGAGCGTAGTCGGAAGTCAACAACTTGGATGGCGACCAGACGGTCTCTGGGGCGACCGGGTATTCATCGCGCAGAGCACTACCCATTATGCCGGGAAGAAGAATCACCGGACTGGGATATTTTGCCATAGAGTTTCCCTCAAGCGTCCTAGGTTAGCAGGTAGCAGGTGGCCATCACGGCTGGCGCGGAGGGTGGGCAAAGAGGCGGGTTTGGCGGGAAAGCCAGGGGCTTTCCGCACAGACGACATGCGCCTGGGGCGCGCCACCGAGCATGAAAATGGTCCACTTGATTGCCCTCCCGCTGTGGCGCGAGAGGGCCAGGGGCACGCGGCTCACCTCCTTGATAAGGAGGAGGCCAGCCCCGCACCAGATGGTACAGAGCCGGGGGGGGGTTGACCTTGGCTCTTGCTCCCAGACCCACCACCCCCTAACCCCTCCTCAGCCGAGCAGGGGAGCTATTTTCATGGCACCGAGGCGGGAGAGCCGCGGTGAATGCTCAAACCCCTCGCGAATTTGCACAAGCCCGATTCGCGACCGCGCCTACTTCGCCTTCAGAGCGGCTCGTAACACGCTCGCCCGGAGGTACAAGCCCCCGGGGTTACGACCTGGCCGTCCGGGCCCAGGCAGTTCTGGGTGTGCACGCACCAGCAGATGCCGCTATCGGAGCGAGGAACCGTGGGGTCAGGCTCCGCTTCAATGAACATCCACTTGGAACGTAGCAGGCGGCATGGTTCCTGGGTCTGAGGGAGCTGCGGAGATGGTTCAGGCATAATCAAGCCTCTCCTTTCGCGGCACGCAGGATGGCGCGCTTCACGGCCACACGGGCGAGCTGGACTTTGTAGACGTTCTTGGAGAGCGGGGTCGCCTTGCTGAGGGCGGCCTTGCCGGCTTCCCAGGCCGCATCTTCGCTTACGGATTTGCCCGTCAGCGCTTCTTCCGCTTCCGGTGACGGCCAAGGCACCGGGGCCACGTGACCGAGTACCACTCGTACCTTCTTCACGGTATCGCCCTCGAGATTGAGGACCACCGCGGCAGCCGCGAGCGGCCAGTCCAAGGCCTCTTTCTGCCGAACTTCGTAGACCGCCATCTTGACGTCTCCCGGGGCCGGCACCAGGATTTCCGTAACGATTTCGCCCGGCTGGAGGGCGTGCTCGATCTCCTGGTCGTTCTTGGGCGTCAGAAAGAAATCCTGCACGGGCAGCTCGCGCGCGCCTTGCGGGCCGTGGAGTTTCACCTTCGCGTTCAAAGCAACCAGGATGGGAGCCAGGCTGGAGGGGCTCACAAAATAGGCCGGCCCGGAATTCCCGAGGATGGCGTGGTAGCGGTTGTCGCCGTCCGGAACCAGTGGCTTGCCATTATAAATTGCCAGCAATCCGAACCCGGCGCGATAGTACCAGCAGCGCGGTCGCTGACAAAGGTCGCCGGCCACGGTTCCCGTGTTGCGGACTTGCGGGCTGCTCACGCCCTCCGCCGCCTGAGCGAGCGCGGGGTAGTGCTTCCGGACGTCGGGGTTCTCCAGCAGCTCTTCAAAGGTCGCGGTGGCGCCCAGTCGCAAACCCGTCCCCGGGTGGAAAGTGATTCCCCGGAGTTCCTTCACGTGTTGCAGGCTGACCAGACGCGCGGGCCTAGCGACGCCATCTTTCATCAGACTGAGGATGTCCGTGCCCCCGGCCAGCACTTGAGCTCCGCCTTTCGCACCGGTGAGCAGCTTGACCACTTCTTCGTTTGTAGTGGGCCGTGCGTATTCAAAGGCTTCCATTAGGCAGCTCCTCCTTTCTCGAGTGCAGCCAGGACCTTGTCGGGGGTGATGGGCAGCGTGGGCACGCGCACGCCGAGGGCGTTGGCCACGGCGTTGGAAATGGCGGCGCCCGGAGAAATCACGGGAGGCTCGCCGAGTCCGATCGTTCCCCGTTCGTCGTAGCCGGGGCCGGTCATCATGTGGACGACCAGTTCGCCGATGTCCCCGATGCCCGCCAGCTTGTAGAATTCCATGTTGTTGTTCAGCATGCGGCCGGTCGCGCGGTCCATGACTTTCTCTTCAAAAAGCGCGTAGGTGATGCCCATGATCATCGCGCCATAGCACTGGCTCTCCGCCGTCTTCAGGTCGATGATGAGGCCGCAGTCCTGCGCCGCCACCATCTTGTGGATCTTCACCAGGCCGGTTTCCGTGTCCACGGAGACGTCGGCGATCTGCACCCCGCCCACGCCGCTCGACCCCAGCGCGCACTGGCCGGGGTTCTTCCCTGTGACCTGAAGGGTTTTCACTTGCAGCTTGGCGCAGGCTTCTTTCCAGGTCAGTTTCTTCGCGGCATCGCCCTTCGCCTGGATGTGTCCATCCACCGCCACGAGTTGATCGGCCGGCACGCCCAGACTGGGGGCGACGACCGCGAGAAGTTGTTGCAGGGCATCGACCGAGCCGCGCCGAGTGGAGGCTGACACACCACCCACCGTCGTGCTGCCGCCCGAAGCACCAGAGGACGGGAACTTGCTGTCGCCAATGTTCACCCTGATGGCTTCCACCGGAAGCCCCAGCGTCTCCGCCGCCACGACGGCGATGACGGTTCGCGTACCGGTCCCGAGGTCCTGGCTGCCCAGGGTCACTTCCACGGAACCGTCCGGGTGGATGGTCACATTGCAGTTACTGTTGTGCCCGCGACCGCCCCAGGTGTGGAGGCTCAGGCCGAGGCCGCGCTTGATGGTTCCTGCACTTTTGTCCCCGCGCGGATGCCAGTTCTTTTGCCAATCGATCAGTTCCGCGGCCTTGCGGAGTTCCTGCCGGTAGACTTCGGCGCGCTCACCGGCCAGGTCGGCGTTCTTGGAGAAGAACTCCACGGGGTCCATGTTCAGCTTGGCCGCCAGGTCGTCCAGAGCGCACATCGTCAACAGCGCGGCCTGGGGATGGTTCGGCGCTCGCCAGGCGCGACCCGGGCCGGTGTTGGTGCTGATGGACGTGTGGCGGGTGATTTTGTTGGGTATGTTCAGCACGTAGGGAAGGGGCGGCATGGTGGTGCCGGCCGGTCCTCCAGTGCCCCAGGAGTGGGAATCCCAGGCCACGATCGTCCCATCTTTCTTCGCCGCTACCTTGATCTGGGCGTAGCCGGAGGGCCGGGCGCCGGCCACCTCCATCTCCATGTTGCGGTCGAGCATCAGCTTCACCGGCTTGCCGGCGGCCTTCGCCAATTTCGCTACTTCAATGCCCCAGCGGTCCGGAGAGAATTTACTGCCGAATCCTCCGCCGACGTAATTGCAGATGGTTTCAATGTTATTGTCGGGGACGTTGACGCCTTGCTCGCGTAGCGCCTGCCCGATTTGCCCCGGCAAGCCGGAGACGTTTTGCGTGGAGGAATAGGTCCGCAGGTTCGCACCTGTCCACTCCGCGACGTTCCCATGCGCTTCCAGGCAACAATGAGTGATCGTGGGGATGCCATAAAAGCCTTCTGAAATCACCACGTCGGGATCGCTGAAGGCCTTGTCGGGATCTCCGCCCTTCTCACCGCCGGCCTCCTTGGCATGGTCGCCCGCTTGCTGCAGGTCTTCTTCGTGGACGAAATGGGGGAGTTGCTCGAACTCCACCTTGATTTTGCGGACGGCATCGTCGGCGATATCTTCACTCACGGCGGCCACGGCCACAATTTCATCGCCTGCCCACTGGATTTCTTTTCCGACGCCTTGAATTATGCGCACGGTTTTCACCCCGGGCAGCTTCTCTGCCTCGGAAGTGTCAATCGCAGTGATCTTGGCGTGGGCGTAAGGCGAGCGATAAATCTTGGCCACCAGGAGCCCGGGGAGGTTGATGTCGTAAGTGTACTTCGCGCGGCCACTCGATTTGGTGGGCCCGTCGATGCGGTTGATACGCTTTCCGATGAGTCTGCGATCACTGGCCTCCGGCCAATCATATTTGCACTTAGCCATTTGCGCGCCCTCCCTTCAGGGTTTTTGCCGCCTCGAGGACAGCCTCGCGAACCCCCGCATAGGTGCCGCAGCGGCAGAGGTTGCCGCCCAGCCCGCGCTCGACATCTTCGCGCGTCGGATCGGGGTGCTTGTCCAGGAACGCCTTGCACGCCACCACGAATCCGGGCGTGCAGAAGCCGCACTGTTGCGCGTCGTGGTTGACAAACGCGGTCATGACGGGGTGGAGTTTGCCCTCGGTCGAGAGACCTTCAATGGTCACAATGTGGTGGCCTTCCGCCTCGATGGCCAGCAGGTTACAGGCGTACACCGGCCGTCCATCTAGGATGACCGTGCATGCGCCGCAGACTCCACGGTCGCACACCTTCTTGGCGCCCGTCAGGTCAAGCCGATTGCGCAGAGCGTCCAGCAACGTCACGCGGGGCTCAACCTTCAGGCTGTGGGGTTTGCCGTTGATCTCGAGAGTAATCGGAACTGCACCCGGGCCCAGGACGCCGGGCTCAGTTTCTGGCGTGGCGGCCCCGGCCTCCTGCGTGGCCAGCAGTCCGGTGGACACGGCCATGCTGGCGCCCTTCAAGAAGTCGCGCCGCGAAAAACCTTCCTTGTGGAGTTCCCGCAACTTCCCTTTCTTTCGTCTCATGATGGGCTCCTCTGGTTACTGAACGCAACGTGAGTAAACGGAGTAATGGGCAGGACACCGCTTGGCGCCTGCATACAAATGTTATCCTGACCCTGAACCCTTGCCCGAAGTCGGTCATTATAGCACCAAAGAACGCTCTCAAGGGCAAGGTTTAGATACCTCAATCACGGCCGGATTTTTCAGCGCTTGAGATTGCATGGAGTTTACAGAGCCGCAGAGGGCAAAGATGCGGCAGCGCCTGAGAAGATTCACCTCTGGTAAGCCGCAAGCCGATGAATTATACTGCGCCTCCTTTCTGTAGGTGCGAGAGGCCGGCCCCAGCGTGTTTCCGGTGCCCCGGCAGCCGTGGTTCGATGAACAATGCTACAATCACCGTCCAATCCTCCAGGAGAACCCCATCCTGTGTGGTACGAAAAGCTGGCGTCTGAACTGGGAAAATTACGACGTTCCGGTCTCGCGCGCGGCCGCGCGGCGGACCTGCTTCTTCCCAGCCTGCGATACATCTTCTCGACGGAGGTTCATGCCTATGCCTTTTCCATCGCGGCCAACGCCTACCTTTCTTTTTTTCCCTTCACTCTGATCTTGCTGGCCGTTTGCCGGCGTTGGTTGCACTGGGAAAGGGCTTACGAGATGGTTCTCCAACTTCTGCGCGTTCACCTTCCCATCGGAGCGGATTCGGTGGTTCGCAGTCTGATCATTCTGGTTCAGGGGCGGCCACGACTGCAACTGATGTCAGTGTTCCTGCTCTTCTTCACGACCGCAGGCGTGTTCCTACCGCTCGAGATTGCCCTAAATAAAGTGTGGGGGTTCCAAAGCAATCGCAGTTTTCTGAAGAACCAGGCCGTCTCCTTTGTTCTGGCTCTTGTATGCGGCCTGCTCGCTCTCTGCTCCATATCCACGATCGCTATGGTGGATTGGATTATCACCTTCCTGATAGGGTGGATTCCTTCCAAGATTCTTCTGGCGGGACTCTCCCGCATTGTCCTGGAAACAGCTTCAATCGTGCTCGCGGTGTCGGTCTTTTTTGTGATTTACCGTTTCTTGCCGAACGGGAAAGTCCCCGTCGCTCGCGTCCTTCCGGCTGCCTTTGTCACGGGAATTCTGACGGAGTTGGGCAAATTCATTTACTTCCTAACCCTTCCGATGTTTCGTTTTCGCGAGGTGTACGGACCCTACGCCTTGTCTGTGACCTTACTTTTCTGGGCGTACGCGGGCGCCCTGATCCTGCTCTTCGGGGCGCATCTTTCGGCGCGCGGGTTTGGGCAGAAGGTTTTCTCCAGGGATGCCCCCGCGGCGAACGACGCAGAGATTGCGAGCCTGGAGAGCCGGAGTTAACCGCGGACTGAGATTCATGGGAAGACGACAGCAGATTCAGGACATCCCGATCGCCCTCCGGGTGACCCTCGAAAAGGCCCGTACCGAGTATGAGGCTGTGGTACGCCAGGTTCGGTGGGGTGACGGGCCGGTTTACGTTACCGGGACGG
>JAIQEZ010000250.1 GCA_020073545.1 Terriglobia bacterium
TATCCCCTTGTTCAGCGTAAGGTCGCGGGCGGTGTCCGAATCCTGATCCAGCGTCCGTGCCTCGGAGGTTTTCAGCAAGAGCTTTCCGTTCAGAAAAACCTTCCCTTGGTCGTTGCTGCCCATCTTCAACTGCAAGTTCTTCCGCTCCTCTTCGGCTCGAACGTAAGCCACCGCGTAGCCAATCGTCTTTTAGGTCTGCGTGTTACAGATCGCGTTCAGGTCCAGAAAGTAATCCGTCGCTTTGACTTTCTTCCAGGCAAACTCCTTGCCGCTCACCGTGACTTTGTCACCCGCTTTAGGCTTCACGAGCCCTTCGTCCGGGATTTGATTCTTCACGATGGCCTCCGCGCCGTCGGCGTCCGCAGCCAACTGAATCGGGGCCAACACCAGCCAGTCGGTAATGAATCCATCGCTGCGTGGAGCGAATTCTTCAGTCCCGGCTTTGCACTGAACCGCGAACAGGCTCAGCAGCACCACACCCACCATAGTAGTCTTTGTTTTCATAGTTTTATTCTACCTTAGTTGTTCCTTTTTGCCGCTCGATCACGTCCCTCGGCCACTGCCCTCGTATGTCGGCAGGGTCACAGGGCGTGACGAGTTCTTGCGAGATTGTCACATTCAATTTCAGCGTTTGCCACATAGAATTGAAGCTCACAACCTGAGCGCGCAGTCTAAAGCTTTTCGGGGCCCATGTCCAGCACCGCATTCAGCGTCTGGACGAGGCGATGATCAAGAAGATCGTGAACACCAGGGCCAGGTTGACACCCCGCCGGCCACCCCCGTGTTCTCGGCCCTCGCTCCGCAGAACCTCGTCATCGCCAACGCGGGTAGCGTCATCAGCCTCAAGCTCACCTGTCCCGCCAACCCGGGCCAGAACACCATCGTCCGCGCCGCCACCCCCTTCAAGCAAGGCATCACCAAGACCTTCGACTTCCGCGTCCTGGGCACCTGCCCCGCTCCCGCCGAAGGTGCCGTCTTCCATGACGACGCCCAACGCTTGCGTTGGACTCGGCCCTAACGCGGGATCATTTACCGGTTGCTGCAGCAGCATTTTGGGCAGAGGATCGGAAGCATAGCGATGGAACATCACGACCGTGCCGCCGCCTTGTGGCGGCCTACGCTGGAAACCCGGCCCCGCCGCCAGGGATTGATCCTCGTTCGCCAAAACCGAAATCAGAAAGTGTCAATTGCTTATCTGAGTTGGTTTCAAACTCTAATTCGACTACCGTGCATCAGATGAGTTGGAAATGGTTCAGGGTCCTGGGCTGGGGCTTGTGTCGAAAGAGATCACCCAACTGTCGCACCGAGTCATAGGGTGAATGGTGGTGATGAGCGGGGTTATAGCAGGGCGGGACTGTGAAGGTGACATCCATGTAAAAGCCATCTGCCTTCCAATCTACGATCATGCGTTTGGCCAGTTGCACCAGGTAATCCCGAGCAGGAGGATAGGCGGGGCAGAGAGCCGCCAGGTTTCGTGAAATCGGAGCGAGTTTGCCCTGTGGGTCCTGGATCAGCCAGTCGCGGTGCTGCAGCGCCACGTGGGCGGTTGCGCTCATCATTTTCTCAACCTCGGGAGGTTGTTTGGGGCGCCCTACCGGGTCGTTGTACAAGCCGCTGCGCGGGAGTTCACTGACCTGGACGCCGCACGGCATCCACCAAGGAAGGCTCTTAAGACCATCCTGATGCAGCCTCGCAATCATTTCTTTGAAGCCCGCCTCCCCACCGAATTTATCCGGACGCGGCATCCAGTCACCGTAATGATCCCACCACCGGTTGTTGAGGATAAGCCACTCGATTCCCAGTTCCTTGAACTTGGGGATGGAATTGTAAACTTCCGCGGGCCGAAAATTGTGACCGAAAGCGTACGTCCACCAAATGGGATGATAAAGGCTTTCCGAATACTTCAGGAAAGTCACGCCCTGCGCCCTCAGCATGGAGCTGTAGGTCGCGAGCGCTTCGTAGAAGTCGCCATGATGAACGGTGACGAAGCCTCGCGGCGTGGTAAGGGTCTCTCCCGGCGCCAACGCTACTTGCGGACGAGTCTCGAGGTGGGTTCGCGCGCTCCGCTCGCTCTGGGTTTCAATGGGGATCCAGCAAGCTGTGGCCTCCGGCTCAATGTGGCCGGTAGCCAATCCCACCCGACCATTCCAGTAATCGTTCACGGGGATGCCGCCGCCAACCTCCCGTGCAACCACTTGCCCCATGGGATTCTCTGAACGGAACGAGGCCGGCAGGGCAAAAACGGTGTCGCGGCCCCACAATAGACTCACCCCCTGAAAGGTCCACAAACCTTTCGGTTCCTGGTTGGGAGGTTCGATCGCTTGGGAAACCTGCACCACACGGTTGATTTGGAGAGGGCTGGAACCGAGGTTCTTATAGGTGGCCGTGAACACCGCGGTTTGAGGAAAAGAGGGGCAAAGGTCGATGTCGAGAGTTCTTTCCAAGCGCAGGTCACCGTCCGAGGCACGAGAGGGAACGGTGACTCTCGCGCAATCGCCGAGCTTGGTATGCACCTCTTGAAGCGCAATGTTGGAGTACTGAATGACGAAATTCTGAATATTCTTCTAACCCACCGTCACATAATCGGAAGGTGCGGCGTTTGCCTCCTGCGTGTGGCTATTCAGGCTTAGTTCCTGGCCGTTCTCCAAAAGCGACATTGACAATGCATGTTGGGGGCT
>JAIQEZ010000257.1 GCA_020073545.1 Terriglobia bacterium
CTCGCAAGCCCTCGAGGTCGAGCGTGCCGTCCAGCGCCAGGCGCGAAATGCCGATGATGTAACGCGCTTTGGGACCGGATACCTGGATGCGGCGCAATTCGCGCGGGGTGGTGATGGCGAGCGCGGCGGGCTCGGGAAAGGCGTTGTAGCGGCGGCCGGCGAAATCCAGGGAGCGTCCGTAGGTTTCGATCAGCGCTTTCTTTACCTGGTGCGCAAACGATAAATTCACCTGCTGCTCGATAATGGCGGAAATGAGAATTTCAAAGACCCGAGGAGCCTGCGGAATCCGCATGCCTCGAAAGTGCACGATGAGGTGGCGAAGCACCGGGTCCGCTGCGGCAAGCGCGTGGAACGGCTCGAGGTCGAGGTCAGTAGAGAACTGGCGCACCACCTGTGAAACCACCACGCGCTTCACGCCTTCATCATCCGGTCCCGCCAGAATCCGCATGCGCAGCGCGGCGCTCGAGCGGTCCCGTTCCTCGCGCACTCCGTAGAGGACCAGTTGCTCACCGAATTCCAGCACGCGGCGGTATTCGCCGTCCACGAAGTAGTCGAGCAGCGGCGCGAACTGCCGCCCGTTGAGCAACGCGGGTGGGCTCAGGATAAATCGCAGCGTGCTCGCAAAGTTGAAGGGTTCGCGTGGTCGTAGGAGCATGCGATCTCGGCTGAAGCTGAGCTGATTCGATTTACCCTGACTGCGCGGGGGGGCCGCGCCTCCCCCTTGTTCACCAGCATTCTGCACTGAGGCGTCCGCATAACGCAAGGTGCGAAGCACGCTAGCCGTCGGAAGCCGTGTAAAGGCGCGCCGCCCCGTGTCGAATTCCGCGAATTTACAGCGCGCAAAGCTGCGTGCTATGCTGCAATCATCAACGACACGGTCGTTGTAGGGGTAGGGCTTGCCCTACCCTGGTTGGTCACGAACGAGTTTTCGAAATGAGCGCGCGCACTATTGGCATTATTGGAGGTGGGCCGGCGGGAGCCAGGACCGCCGAGACGCTGGCGCAAGGCTGGGGATTGCGGCGCGCGGCGAGTGGTGGGCATCGCGTACTGGTCTTCGAAGAGAAGATCGGTTGGGAAAAGCCTTGCGGGGGCGGGCTCAGTCACAAAGCGCTGGAACGCTATCCTTTCCTGGCGGAAACGACCGGTCGCGGCACGCTGGTGCGCGACGCGGAATTTGTGGCACCTGCCGGCGAGGCGATGTGCTTTCGCCTGCGCTCGCCTTTGGCCATTTATTCGCGCGCCACGCTGAACGGATTGCTGCTGCGGCGCGCGGAAGAAGCCGGCGCGGAAATCGTGAGCGACAGGATCTTGGGCCTGCGGCGCGAGAACTCAGGTTGGAAGCTCGCGGGTCGCGCAGGGGATTACCGCGTGGATTTTGTGGTCCTGGCGGGGGGCGTGCGCTCGCGGCTGCGGCGGTTGTTCGTGGAGGATTTCAGCCCGCGCGATTTCATGCTGACCTTCGGCTATTACGTTCCCGCCCAGAGTGAGCTGCTGCGCGTGCAGTTCTACGAGAAGTTTGAAGGTTACGCCTGGGCATTCCCGCGGCCGGATCATCTCTCGGTGGGTATCTGCGGAAAGGTCGGCGAGGACCGCATGGCAGGCCTGCGCGAGAGGCTGCATGTCTTCATGCAGAAGTTCGGCTATGATTCCACCCAGGCGCGAGTGTTCAGCCACCTGCTCCCGGCCCTGTGCGTCGAAAGCTGGGGGAACCTGCGGTTGGCGGGGCAGGGCTGGGCCCTGGTCGGAGATTCCGCCGGCTTGGTGGACCCGGTGACCGGAGAAGGGATCTATTACGCCCTGCGTTCCGGCGAATTGCTGGCCGAAGCGCTGCTCGAGGAACTGCCGGAGCTCTATCCGGGACGCGTGTGGGAGGAATTCGGCAGGGCGCTGGCGCTGGGCGCACGGCTGGCGGGGACGTTTTATTATGGAGAGTTTCTGGGCAGCGGCGTCACGACGCGCATGGTAGACTTTGGGGCGCGGAGCCGCAAGTTTCGGGAGGTGGTGCAAGACCTGCTGGAGGGCTCGCAGTCTTACCTGGGGCTCACCGCGCGCCTTTACCTGGGCCTGACGCGGGCGCTTCTGGAAACTGGCGCGGGGCTTCTGCGCGAAACGTTTCAACGGCCGCACACGATTTAGGGCTGTTCGGCGGCCAACAAAGAGATTGACCCATCGGACGCACCCATGAATCCACGTTTCCAACCGGGGATCAAACCCATACCCACCAAGTCGCAGGAGCTCTTCGAGAAGGCCAAGCGCCTGATGCCGGGTGGGGTGAATTCGCCTGTGCGCGCCTTCCATGCCGTAGGCGGTGATCCCATCTTCATGGCCAGCGGCAAGGGCGCGACGATGACGGACGTCGATGGCAAGACCTACATCGACTACGTGCTTTCCTGGGGACCGCTCATCCTGGGCCACGCCCACCCGGAGGTGGGGGACGCGCTGGTGAAGGTTCTGGAAACGGGAACGAGCTTCGGCGCCTGCACGCCCCGGGAAGTGGAGCTGGCTGAGCGCCTCCGCGAAGCCTTTCCTTCCATCGAGCGCGTCCGGCTGGTGAATTCCGGCACGGAAGCAACCCTCTCCGCGTTACGGGTGGCGCGCGCCGCGACGGGGCGCGACAAGATTCTGAAATTTGAGGGCTGCTACCACGGCCACGCCGACAGCCTGCTGGTGAAGGC
>JAIQEZ010000125.1 GCA_020073545.1 Terriglobia bacterium
CTGTACGTGGGCGGCATCATGGTGCTGTTTCTCTTCGTGGTCATGCTCGTCAACCTCGATGTGGCCGTAAAGCAGGCGCGCTTTGCGCGACACTGGCAGGTGGCGTTGCTGACCGCCGTCCTGTTGGTGGGACAGCTCGCTTATGCGCTTTACAACCACGGGCAGGGCCTCAATTTGCCGGCGCACCCGCTGATTTCTGCCCCCGCACGAAACACCCAGGCGGTGGGTATGGCCCTCTACCAGAACTACATGTTGCCGGTAGAGATAGCCTCAGTGCTGTTATTGGTGGCGATGGTCGGCGCTGTGATCATGGCCAAGAGGAAGCTGGAATGATTCCCACGGAATACTACATTTTTCTCGGAAGCGGGTTGTTCACCATCGGGGTTATCGGCGTGCTGACCCGGCGCAACGTGCTGATCATCCTGATGTCCATCGAGCTGATTCTGAATGCCGTCAATATCAACCTGGTGGCGCTTTCGCAGTACTTCCGTTCCGTGGATGGCCAGGTTTTCGCGATTTTCGTCATCACAGACGCTGCGGCGGAGGCGGCCGTTGGTCTGGGCTTGATCATCGCGTTCTTCCGCAACAAGGAAACGGTGAATGCCGACGAGATCGATTTATTGAAGTGGTAAGGATGAAGATCGTCCATGGTTCATCCTTAGTCGTCCGTTGCAGGTGGCCTAGGACAACGGACAATTGAGGTAAGAGAGCGCTTCACTGAAATGCATTTTCTAAATTACATCTGGCTGATTCCCGTCCTTCCGGTTCTGGGAGCTGCCATCCAGCTCTTGTTGGGTCGCAGGCTCTCAAACAAGGCTGTCTCGGCGGTTTCCGTCGGGCTGCCGGGCCTGTCGTTCTTGTGGGCGCTGGGTTGTTTCTTTCAGTTACTCAGCCTGCCTGCGCAGGCGAACCATACCTTCACCAAGGTCCTCTACTCCTGGCTTCCGGCGGGCGCCTTTCACCTCGCCGATGGGTCGCTCGCTCATCTGAACGTCTACGTGGGATTTCAGCTTGACCCGCTCTCCTCGGTGATGATGCTGGTCGTGACCGGCGTGGGTTTTCTCATTCACGTCTATTCCATTGGTTATATGGGCCACGAAGGTGGGTATTACCGCTTCTTTGGTTATCTAAATCTGTTCATGTTCTCCATGCTGGTCCTGGTGCTGGCAGATAACTACTTGATGATGTTTGTCGGCTGGGAGGGTGTAGGGCTTTCCTCTTATTTCCTGATCGGTTTCTACTTCCACCGGAAGTCGGCTTCGGACGCCGGGAAGAAGGCTTTCGTCGTCAACCGCATCGGCGACGCGGCGTTCCTGCTGGGCATGATGCTCATGGCGGTGACTTTCGGCACTCTGGACTTTCTCCCCATCACTGAAGCCGCGCGGGGCGGGCGCTTCGCGGTGGGCGACGGCGTGATCACCGCCATTTGTATTCTGCTCTTCATTGGCGCCGCGGGAAAGTCCGCGCAGATTCCCCTTTACGTGTGGTTGCCCGATGCCATGGAAGGCCCCACGCCGGTCAGCGCGTTGATTCACGCCGCCACCATGGTGACCGCCGGAGTTTACATGGTGGCGCGTTCGAATGCTCTTTATGTGCTCGCACCGACGGCGCTGGCGCTGGTCGGCGCGATCGGCGCGGCGACGGCGATCTGGGCGGCGTCGATCGGCCTCGTGCAGAACGACATCAAGCGCGTGCTCGCTTACTCCACCGTCAGCCAGTTGGGCTACATGTTTCTGGCCTGCGGCGTCGGCGCGTTCGGGGCCGGCATCTTTCATTTGATGACGCATGCCTTTTTCAAGGCACTGTTATTCCTCGGGGCGGGCAGCGTCATCCACGCGCTCAGCGGCGAGCAGGACCTGCGCAAGATGGGCGCGTTGTGGCGCAAGATTCCTACCACCGCCTGGACCATGCTCGCCGCCACGCTGGCCATCAGCGGTGCGCCGCTGCTTTCCGGCTTCTTCAGCAAGGACGAAATTCTCTGGCAAGCGTTCGCCAGCCCTTACGGGAACAAGTTGCTCTGGTCCGTGGGAGTGGTGACTGCCGGCCTAACCGCCTTCTACATGTTCCGGCTCTTCTTCCTGACTTTCGCAGGGAATTCCCGCGTGCCGCACGAGGTGGAGCAGCACATTCACGAATCTCCCTCCTCGATGACCGTGCCACTCATCTGCCTGGGGCTGGGGGCGGTGGGGGCCGGGTATGTGGGCTGGCCGAAGGTACTGGGCGGCTCCAACTGGTTCGGGAGGTTTCTGGATCCTGTCTTTGAGAATCCCGCCCTGCGCCCTGCGCTGCAGCACACGTGGAACCTGGAGTTCGGCTTGATGCTGCTCTCCGTGGGGGTGGCTTTGGTCGGATTCTTTGGGGCGTACCGCTGGTACGCAAAACAGCCCGGGATCGCGGAGCGCGTGGCGGCCGCCGCCGGCGCGGGGTACACCCTCCTGCTCAACAAGTATTATATCGACGAACTCTATGATGCCCTTTTCGTGAACCGTGCGAAAGACCTCGGCAGCGCGCTGGCCGCGTTTGACCTGGGCGTTGTGGATGGCGGCGTTAACGGGGTGGGCTGGTCCACGCGCATGTCGGCGGAGCTGTCGCGCCTGTGGGATACCTGGGTCATCGACGGCCTGGTAAACGTCCTGGCCTTCGTTGTCAAGGTGTTGAGCTATCCGGCGCGCGTTTTGCAGACCGGCTTGCTGCAGTCTTATGCCTGGTTTATTACTTTAGGTGTTTTCATTTTCATGGTTTACTACCTGATTTATTTCTAGGGAAGTAGCCAGAAGCTAGGAGTTGGAAGCTCGGATGCCCCTGAACCGTCCGCCCGCGAAAAGTCTCGAGGAGCTTGTGGCCTGGCGCAAAGCCCATGAGTTCGTCTTGGGAGTCTATGAGTTAACGGCGAATTTCCCGAAGCAGGGGACCTATGGTCTGTCGAGTCAAATCCGCAGGGCTGCGATCTCCATAGCCGCAAATATCGCGGAAGGATTTCGAAAACGCGGAAAGGCGGACAAGGCGCGCTTCATGAACACCGCGGAAGGTTCTGTGGAGGAAAGCCATTATTACCTGATTCTGGCGCGCGACCTTGGTCAGGGTGAGACGCGATCGCTGGTGAACGCACTAGACGAGGTCAGCCGGCTCTTGAATTCATACGCCCGCGCCATTTTGGCTTCTAGCTTCTGACTTCTAGCTTCTGCTGTTGTGCGAGGCTGAACATGCAATTTGCTCACGACCACATTCTGAGCATCATCCTTTTTATTCCGGTGGTGGGGATGATCCCCTTGTTCTTCATCTCCGGTGAAAACAAGCAGGCCACTCGGTGGTGGGGTAACGTCGTGATGTTCGTGGATTTTCTCGCCTCGCTACCGCTGGTCTTCTGGTTCTCGAGGGAGGCTCCAGACCAGCAGTTCAAGTTCATCGAACGGCACAATTGGATTCCCTCCATCGGTGCACAGTACTTCCTGGGAATCGACGGCATCAGCTTTCTGCTCATCATGCTGACGACGGTGCTGGGTTTTCTCGCCGTCCTTTCTTCTTGGACCAGCATCCAGGAGCGCGTGAAGGAATACTACGCCATGTTTCTTTTGCTCCAGGCGGGCATGCTGGGCGTTTTCATGTCGCTCGATTTCTTCCTCTTTTATGTGTTCTGGGAAGTGATGTTGGTTCCGATGTACTTCATCATCGGAGTCTGGGGCGGGCCGCGCAAGCTCTATGCCGCGATCAAGTTCTTCCTGTTCACCCTCGCGGGTTCGGTTCTGATGCTGCTGGGCATCCTGACTCTTTACTTCCGCTACCATGCCGACACGGGACTGTACACCTTCAACGTCCTGGAGCTAATGAAACACACTTGGCCGCTGAATCTTCAATACTGGGTCTTCTGGGCATTTATGGTGGGGTTTGCGATCAAGGTGCCGATGTTTCCGTTCCACACTTGGTTGCCGGACGCACACGTGGAGGCTCCCACCGCGGGCTCGGTGATCCTGGCGGGCGTTTTGCTGAAGATGGGCACTTACGGTTTCATCCGCTTCTCCCTACCCTTGCTCCCACAAGCGAGTACGAATCCGAGAATCGTCAAAGTGATGGTGGTGCTTTCCATCATCGCCATCATCTATGGCGCGTTGGTCTCCTTGATGCAGCGCGATATGAAAAAGTTGATCGCGTATTCTTCCGTCAGCCACCTGGGGTTCTGCACGTTGGGGATATTCGCGTTGAATCCGCACGGCCTGCAGGGAAGCGTGATTCAGCAAGTCAACCATGGCATTTCCACGGGGGCTCTCTTCTTGATTGTCGGTCTGATTTACGAGCGCCGCCATACGCGCGAGATCAAGGAGCTGGGCGGGCTTTCCAACGTAATGCCTGTGTATGCGACGCTCTTTATGATCGTGATGCTCTCGTCGATCGGCTTGCCACTTCTCAATGGGTTCATCGGCGAGTTCACGATTCTGCAGGGTGCGTACGAAGTGAGCTGGCGTTGGGCAGCATGGGCCGTGGCGGGGATCGTCCTGGGCGCTGCCTACATGCTCTGGCTATACCAACGGACGATGTTCGGGCCGTGTGAGAATCCCAAGAACCAGGTCCTGAAGGATCTGAGCTTCCGCGAGATCATGACGCTGGTTCCACTGGTTATCTGGGCGTTCTGGATCGGCCTGTACCCCAAGCCGTTCTTTAACGTGCTGGATAAGCCGGTCAATGCCATCGTCGAGCGGCTGAATCCGGATTTCTTCAAGGCGGCGCAATCGGCGAGGGCGCCCGCAATGTCGCCTCCCGCGGCGCCGGCCAGCCTGGAGATGCCCAGCCATGCGGCAGGAGCGAGCCACTGATGTGGAACGCATTCTTTCATCGGGCGGATTATCTGGCCATCAAGCCGGAGGTCCTGCTGACCATGTTCGGCTTGGCCGTCCTGCTGTTTGATTTCCTGCTGGAAAAGCGCGACAAGTATCTAAACGCCGTGCTCGCCTTGATCGGGCTGGGCTTCGCAGCCGTGCAACTGGGCATGTTCTGGCCCTTGCTCGTCGGTCAATTGCCCTATTCCGGCTTTGGCGGGACTTTTACCCTTGATACCTTCGCCGTTCTCGCCAAGCTCATCATCGTCTTGGCCACTGCCATCGTCGTGCTCCTTTCCATGAAATATCTGGAAATTGAAGGAGCCCATCTCGGCGAGTATTATGCCTTGTTGCTCCTCTCGGCCGTAGGGATGATGTTCTTGGTGTCGGGTTCCGACCTGATTGTTCTCTTCATCGCTTTGGAACTAATGGCCCTCTGTGAGTACGTGTTGACCGGGTTCCTGCGGGTCAACCGAAAGTCCAACGAAGCAGCTGTGAAGTTTTTTCTGCTCGGGGCGTTTTCCTCCGGATTACTTCTCTATGGCATGTCGCTGCTTTATGGGATCGGCGGCTCGACGAAATTGAGCATCATTGCGCAGCGCCTCGCGGAACGGCCGTCACCGGATCCGCTTTCCTGGGTCGCCATGATCACTCTGCTCGCGGGCATCTTCTTCAAGATTGCCGCCGTGCCTTTCCATCAGTGGACACCCGACGTTTATGAAGGGGCGCCGACTTCGATCACAGCCTTCATTTCTGTAGCGCCCAAAGTCGCGTCGTTTGCCTTCTTCATCCGCATCCTGATCGCGGCGCTGTGGCCGATGCGCGCGGAGTGGCAGGTCCTGACCATTGGCGTCTCGATCGCCACGATGACGCTGGGGAATCTGGCGGCAATTACCCAAACCAACATCAAGCGATTTTTCGGCTACTCCACGATTTCACACGTGGGGTATCTGTTGCTGGGACTTGTGGCTGCGGCGGATGGAAACCGGGAAGGGCTGACGGCCATCGTCATTTATCTGCTGGTCTACGCTTTCATGAATCTTGGCGCTTTTTCCGTCGTCATCGTGATGCGACGAAAAGACCTGATCGGCGATGAGATCGATGACCTCGCGGGCCTGATGGCGCGTGCGCCGGGCCTGGCCATCCTCATGCTCATCTTTCTGCTCTCGCTGGCCGGCATCCCCCCGACGGCGGGCTTTATCGGGAAATATTTCATCTTCCTTTCGTTGATCGAGACGGGTCATTATTATTTGGCCGTGCTGGCCGTCGTCTATGCGGTTGTGGCGCTTTACTATTATTTCCGGATTGTGGTAGCTATGTTTATGAAGAAGGCGCCGGACACCGTCCCCCTCGCGACAGGGCCCGGCGTGACGGTGGCGCTCGGTGTGGCTGTGGCCATGACGTTGCTGATCGGAATCTATCCGCAGCCGTTCATCATGATGGCGCGCGAAGCCGTTCGGCCCTTCTTCTCGTGATGGGGAGGGTTCGTGCCCAAGACTCCTGGCAAGCAGATGAGTCTGTGGGCGCAGGTTGGGTTTTACACGAGCTTGGGTTTCATTCTGCCCGCGGGAGCGTTGGGCGGGTTTGGGCTGGGCTGGTGGCTGGACCGATGGCTGCATACTTCGCCGGTCCTGGCGCTCATCATGGGTTTGCTGGGGGCGGCGGCGGGAGTGATGGAAATTCTGCGGATCCTGACTCGAGCGGAGAAACGTGACGACGAGACCCAGTCAGATGATGGATCTGGCGCAAGCTGAAGCGCGACTGCCGCGTTGGATGGTGGGTTTGGCTTGCGCAGTCACGATGGGTATCTTGTTGTTCGGTCATGGGCGCTTCGGCGCTGGATTTGCTCTCGGTTCGGCGCTTGCCATCCTCAATTACTTTTGGCTTCATCAGGCCGTCGAAGCCTTGATGTCGGCGGGGCAGGCACGCCCGGCAAAGAGAGTCCTCGCGAAGTTTTTTGTCCGCTATCCGCTGGCGTTTGTGGCTGTTTATCTGTTCTATAAGACTGGGTGGCTGCCCGCTGCGGCAATCCTGGCCGGCCTCTTCGTGCCTGCTGGGGGCGTTTTGATTGAGGCGGTGGTTCTGCTCCGGGACGGCTTGAAGATCCAAGGCTAAGAAGGCGGCTCGGTCGATTGTAAGACCATGGAACATAAAATCTGGTTTACGGTTCTCTTGAACAAACTCCTGGCGTGGCTGGTGACACCCGTGCTGAATGCCCTGCGCGTTCCACCCGCCGATGCTGCGCATCCCATCCCGGATTTCTTGGCGATGCAGGTGCTGGTGATTTTCGTCCTGGTGACGGCTGCGCTGATCCTGCGGGCCAGACTCTCGGTGGAAAACCCCGGGAAGTTACAGCATATCGCCGAAGAAATTCTACTGTTTGCCCGCTCGACTGCGGAGGAGATTATCGGCCACGGGGGCGGGCGTTATGCCGCCATGCTCGGGACGCTGTTTGTGTTCGTGGCCTTGTGCAACCTGTTAAGCCTTGTCCCGACTCTCGCCGTGCCTAATTCTGAATTGAAAATTGAAGTCAGCCCCACGGGTCTGATTCAAGCCACGCTCGGGTGTGCCGTGGCGGCGTTTCTCTATTACAACTACCAGGGTTTCCGCCAGCACGGACTGATGGGTTATCTTAAACATCTTTGTGGCCCCCTGATGGCCATCGCCATCATCATGTTTCCCATTGAGGTCATTGGGAATGTCGGGCGCCTGCTATCGCTCAGCGTTCGTCTTTACGCGAACATGCTGGTGGGCGGAATATTGGAGCAGGTCTTTGGAGCGATGATTCCGATTGGTATCCCGGTGATTTTCATGGCGCTCCACATGTTCGTTTCCTTGCTCCAGGCGTACATCTTCATGCTGCTGCCCGCGATCTACATCAGCATGGCCGTTTCCGAGGAGCATTGAGGGAGACTAGGTTCGGGAAGCAATCGTCAGTGTGAGGCCCACCTGCACGAGGGATGGCGGGGAACCACCTCCTGGCGACATCTCATCAAGGGCTGAACGCCTGATGGCGGGTCAAGCCCTCAAGGAGGAGGAAAGTGAAACGGTATGCGATTACGTTGCTTGGGAGTCTTGTCGGTTTACTCCTTGCCGCACCGGCTTTTGCCCAAACACCCTCTGGCGGTGGGGGCGGAGGGGACGATGTGAAATGGGTCATCATCACGGCGGGTTTTGCCATGGCGATCGCTTCAGCAGTCTGCGGTTACGCCCAATCCAAAGCAACTGCGGCAGCCTGCGAAGGTTTGGCGCGCAATCCCGGGGCGCGCCCGGGAATTCAGTTCTCGCTTATTCTGGCCCTCATTCTAATTGAGTCGATGGCGCTTTACACCTTCGCCATCATCTTCCTCAAGGTCAGGTTGGGCTAGCGAGTTCCGTCTGCGCAAGCTCAGATCAAGGGGAGGCTTCGGCCTCCCTTTTTTGTGTTTGGGGCGCGATTTCCTCACTTGGGGAGTGGCAAGGCTGCTAGTGTGCTGAGGCCCAGGGGGAGCTTCGGTGCGAGACCGAGGTAGAAGATCCCCAGGACGCTTACGGCTAAGGCCGTGCGCACCGGCCAAGGCAATTCTACCGTGGCGGCTTCAGTCTTTCCCTCACGCATATACATTGCCACGACAATTCGCAAGTAGTAATAGACCGACACGACGCTGTTCAGCAAGGCCAAAACAGTGAGCCCGATCAGGTGTGAGTGGATGGCGGCGCGGAAGACGTAGAACTTTCCCAGGAAGCCCGCAGTTGTCGGGAATCCCGCGAGCGAGAGGAAAAACACGGCGAGGCAGGCGGCCACGCCGGGTCGTTCAAATGCCAACCCTGTATAATCTTCGATCTGGACGAGCCTCTCGCCTGTGCCGGACAAATGTGCGACCATGATGAAGGCCCCCACATTCATCAGGGCGTAAGCCACGAGGTAAAACAGCACGGCTGAAATCCCACGCGAACCGCCTGCGGCCACTCCGACCAGGATGTAGCCGGCGTGAGCAATCGATGAGTAGGCGAGAAGGCGTTTGACGTTCGTTTGCCACAGCGCGGCCAGGTTGCCAAGGCACATGGTGAGCGCTGCGGAGATCCAGAGAATCCAGAAACTCACGGTTCCCGCTGAGGCGAAGCCGCCCAGGAAGAGGCGGAGCAGGACGGCGAAGGCGGCAGCCTTGGGGCCAACGGAAAGGAATGCGGTGACCGGCGCCGGTGCCCCCTGGTACACGTCAGGCGTCCAGACCTGGAACGGGACGGTAGAGAGTTTGAAGGCCAAGCCGACAAACATCAGGACCAAGGCGACCCGCGCAAACGTAGTCCATTGCGAAGGTTCCATCAACCGCGCGCTGAGCCCGAGGAGGTTAGTGGTTCCCGTCAGACCGTAAACGAAGGCGATTCCGTACAGGAAAAAAGCGGTGGCAAACGAACCCAAAAGGAAATATTTCAGCGCGGCCTCGTTGGAAAGCCGATCGGCCCGCCGGAATCCCGCAAGGATGTACGTCGAGATCGACGAAATCTCGAGGCCCAGGAAAATCATAATGAGATCGGTTGAGGCAGCCATGAAGCACATCCCCACCGTTCCCAGCAGGACGAGCGCGTAGAACTCTCCGTGTTGGGCGTGGTTGCGCTCCAGGTAATCGATAGATCCCAGAATGACAAGCCCCGCGGTGAGAAGGAAGAGATAGATAAAGTAGATGCTGAATTCGTCTGCAGCAATGGTGCCTCCAAACGCCAGCCCCGGTTCGAAAGATGTCCTGACGGTTGCGGTCGCGGCGGCTAGCACGCCCAGGAGTGCCATCCAGCCCAGGAGCTTCTTTTGGGCGGCGGCGACAAAGGGTTCCAGCACCATGACCAGGATGCCGAAGATGGAGAGAACGATTTCCGGAAGGATTCGAACCAAGTCGGCCGTCTGGAGAGTGATCATCGTCCAGCCCCCAGGTGTCCTGCCGGCGCCCGCTCGGTGAAAAGCAATGTCCGCTTCTCGACGCGCTGCAGGATAGAGGCTACGCTCTGATCCATGCGTCGCAAGAAAGGCTGCGGATAAACTCCCATGGCCACGATGACGACGACCACGATGGTTAGAATCAATTTCTCGCGCAGATTGCAGTCCGGCAGAGTGCGGTTCTTTTCGTTGGTAATGTCGCCGTAGAACACGCGTTGGTACATCCAGAGCAGATAGACTGCGGCCAGCACCACTCCCGCCGCAGCGAGTGCAGCGTAAAGGGCGCGGCTATGGTAAGAGCCGACGATGATCAGAAACTCCCCGACAAAGCCATTGAGCATCGGGAGGCCGAGAGACGACAGCGTCACGATGAGGAAAAACGTACTGTAGACCGGCACGGAAGTGGCCAGCCCGCCAAACTCGCTGATCAGGCGAGTGTGCCGACGATCGTATAGCATGCCGACCAGCATGAAGAGCGCCCCTGTTGAGACCCCGTGGCTGAACATCTGATAGATGGAGCCTTCCATACCTTGCGCGTTGAACACGAAAATCCCCAGCACGCAGAACCCCAGATGCGCGACGGAGGAGTAAGCCACGAGCTTCTTCAGGTCGGGCTGCACCATGGCCACCAGCGCGCCATAGATGATCCCGATGATGGCCAGGGCGCAGACGATCGGGGCAAAGTCCCGCGACGCTTCGGGGAAAAGCGGAAGGCAGAAACGCAGCATGCCGTACGTTCCCATCTTAAGGAGGACTCCAGCCAGGATCACGGAGCCGGCCGTAGGGGCCTCAACATGCGCATCCGGCAGCCAGGTGTGAAACGGAAAGAGCGGGACCTTGATGGCGAAAGCCACGAAGAAGGCCAGGAAGAGCCACCGCTCCGCGGGAGGAGACAGCAGGGAAGTGGTCGTCAGGTGGTCCAGCACTTGGGGCAGATCAAAAGTGCCCGTGAGGTTATAGAGGTAAAGAATCCCGGCAAGCATCAGGGCCGAACCGGTCATGGTATAGAGGATAAATTTGACCGCGGCGTAAACACGGCGCTCGTGACCCCAGATGCCAATCAAGAAATACATGGGAATGAGCATGACTTCCCAAAAAACGAAGAAAAGCACCAGATCGAGTGAGGCAAAGACTCCAATCATTCCGGTTTCGAGAGCGAGCAGGAAGAGGAAAAACTCCTTTGTGCGATGGGTGATGCTGCTCCAGGAAACAAGCACCGAAAGCGGAGTGAGGAACCCCGTCAGGAGGATCAGGAGCAAACTCAGACCATCGACGCCCAGGTGGTAATTGACGGGAGGCAAAACCATCCAGATGCGGAATTCTTCAAACTGCATCCCCGCGCGGTGGGAGTCAAACTCGAAATAGAGCCAGACGGTCATCAGGAAAGTGAGCAGGGTACACAGCAGTGCGACCCAGCGAACGGACGAGGTCCGGTCGCGCCCGAGGAAAGCGATGACGACGGCGCCCAGCAGCGGGAAGAACGTCACGATGGTCAGAGAGTGTTCAGTGAACCAGGACATAGAATGTATCTGTGTATGCTGCGTTGGCACCACCAGTATGGGCGTAAGGCCTTGCGCCCATACTGGACTACGAGTGTGCCATGAAGATGTACAAAAGCCACAACACGGCGCCCAGCAGAACCCAGGCAGCGTAACTTCGAATATTGCCGGACTGGATCCGCCGCAAGATGCCGCCCACACTGGCACTGGCATGTCCGGTGCCGTCGACGAGCACGCCGTCGATGGCGCCGGCGTCTACGATGCGCCACAAGAACTTATCCGAAATGACGCAGATAGGACGCACGAAAAGCCAGTGATAGAACTCGTCGACGTAGTATTTGTGGACCAGGAGCTCATGCAAACCTGCAAATTGCTTCGCCAGCTTCACCGGGACCTCTGTCGATTTCCAATACCACCAGATAGCCACCGCAATTCCGACGAGTGCCGCGACAACGGAGAATCCCAACAGCAAGCCCGCACTGAGACCTTCAAGGTGGTGGGGCGGAGTGTTGCGAAGGGCCTCCGCGGCCGGACTGAAAACCGGTTCGAGGTAACGGTCGAATGCCTCGCCGCCACCTAGGACACGCGGCCAGCTTACATACCCCGCGACGATGGAAAAGAATGCGAGCACCATCAACGGCACCGTCATCTTGGAACTGCTTTCGTGGAGGTGGTGCTGGGTCTCGGGTTCGACCCTGGATTTCCCCCAGAACGTCAGGCAGAGGCCGCGAAACATGTAGAAAGCAGTGAGGCCGGCGGTGACCGTTCCGAGCCAGTACAGCCAGGGCCGGCCCAGAGGTCCTTGGTAGGCCCCCGCCAGGATTTCGTCTTTGCTGAAGAAGCCGGCGAACATGGGCACCCCGCTGATAGCCAGCGTGGCGATCAAGAACGTTGCGTGTGTGATTTTCAGCTTATGACGGAGCCCGCCCATCTTGCGCATGTCAAGCTCGCCGTTCATCGCGTGCATCACACTGCCGGCTGCCAGGAAGAGTAGCGACTTGAAAAACGCGTGGGTCATCAGATGGAAAATGCCGGCAGCAAAGACGCCCACGCCACAACCCAGGAACATGTACCCGAGCTGGCTGATCGTGGAGTAAGCGAGCATCCGCTTCAGGTCGTTCTGGGTAAGGGCGATGGTGGCCGCGAAGAACGCCGTCAAACAGCCGACCAAGCCGACGACCGCGAGAGCAGCGGGAGCGCGCGCGTAAAGAATGCTTGACCTTGCAACCAGATAAACACCTGCCGTCACCATAGTGGCGGCATGGATCAGGGCGCTCACCGGCGTGGGGCCTTCCATGGCATCCGGGAGCCACACGTAAAGGGGAAGTTGTGCCGATTTCCCCACGGCCCCCAGGAAGATGAGAAGCCCGATGGCCGTCAGCGTGCCGGTGAATTCCGCCTGCGGCAAGGCCTCGATCCGCGTAAAAACCGTTTGAAAATCCAGCGAGTGGAAAGTCCAGAAAAGCAGGGCCACGCCCACGCTAAACCCCGTGTCACCGATGCGCGTCACGATGAAGGCCTTTTTCCCTGCGTCGGAGGCGCTCCTCTTACGAAAGTAGAAACCAATCAGAAGGTAGGAGCAGAGCCCGACACCCTCCCACCCTACAAACATGAGAGGGTAGTTGGCGGCCGTGACGAGCGTCAGCATCATGAACAGGAAAAGGTTCAGGTAGCTGAAGAACCGGTAGTAACCGCCTTCTTGCTCCATGTAGCCGCGCGAGTAAAGGTGAATCAGGAAGGCAACGACCGTGACCGTAAGGGTCATAACCAGGGTGAGCCGGTCGTAGTAGAGCGCGTAATCCGCTCGCAAGTCGCCCGCTTGGATCCAGGTGAAGTAGCTGTGCAGGAAAGGCGCAGGTTGGCTTGCGGATGCGGAGTAGACCCAGGCCCCGACGATCGCGAAAACCATGGAAAGGCCTGCGCCTCCGCAGGCGATCAGTGAGACGATGGGCTGGGATAGTCGACGGCCGAGGATTCCGTTGAGGGTTGCACCCACGAGCGGCGGCAACAACATGAGCAGCAAAAGAAGTTCCAAGTTCATGCAGTATCCGTGATTGTAGGGCCGGGGCTTGCCCCGGCCTGAGGCCGACCCAAGGGTCGGCCCTACATCTTCATCGAATCCAGGTCTTCGATATTCAGTGACTCGCGATTGCGATACACCGCGATGATGATGGCTAGTCCCACTGCTGCCTCGGCAGCAGCCACCACAATGACGAAGAAGACAAAGAGCTGACCGTCCAGAGTTCCCAGAAATCGCGAAAAGGCCATGAAAGCCACGTTGACGGCATTCAGCATCAATTCGATACACATGAAAACCGAAATAACGTTACGTCGGAGGATAAATCCGGCGGCGCCGAGGACGAAGAGGATCACACTGAGCGCCAGATAATGTGAGAGCGGAACCATCTCCTTGACCTCAGAACTCCTTTTTGGCCAGGACAAGCGCGCCGAGCACGGCAACCAGAATCAAGATGGAAGTCACTTCGAAGGGCAACACGTAGTTTCGGAAAAGTAAATGCCCAATCGCCTGGGGACTTCCATCCAGCGGAGCGGGCGCCGGGCCGCGGGAGGCCGGAAACTGCTTCCACACCACCACCAGCACCTCCGCCAGGAACGC
>JAIQEZ010000008.1 GCA_020073545.1 Terriglobia bacterium
ACAAAGTCTTCCTTCGACACTTTGGGATGAAGACTACATGATATTTGCACTCCCACTTCGTATGGTTTAGGCTTTCCTTTTCGTCCATCGTGGAGCTCCTTTTCGTGTGCTTTGGCGGCTCACGTTAAGGAGTTTCCCCGATGGACTCCGGTATTTGTCAAACTTCTACTGCCTCCCCGGCAGAGCCGGGGGGTCTCCCTAGGGACTAGTCCACTGCCTGCCCGTTCGTTGTCTTGACACAGTTTTCGCCCGCCACCTATAATGCCGCTTTTACCCGTGCTCTAAAATCCTCCGCAGGTTGTAGGTTATCCGCGTGTCCGAGAAGGAACTTCAAGACCTGGTCCAGCAGCGCAAGAAAAAGCTCCAGGCGATTGTCGACCTGGGCTTTGAGGCCTACCCGCGCAAGTACGACGTTACGCACTCGGTCCCCCAGATTCTGAGGGAAAACTCCGCGCTCGCGGCCGAAGAACTCGCCGCGCGCAAGATCTCGGTGCGCGTTGCGGGCCGCGTCATGACCATTCGCCCGCACGGCAAGGCAGGTTTTGCCCACCTCGCCGGAGGTGGCCAGCGCCTGCAAGTCTACGTGCGATTGGACGCCGTCGGCGAACGCGACTTCGAGCTTTACAGGCTCCTCGACCTGGGCGACCTGATCGGCGTCGAGGGCTATCTATTCCGCACCAAGACCGGCGAGCTCACCGTGCACGCGGAACACCTGCAATTCCTCGCCAAGGCGTTGCTGCCGCTGCCGGAAAAATGGCACGGCCTCACCGACGTCGAAGTCCGTTACCGCCAGCGCTACCTGGACCTGATGGTGAATGAAGAAGTCCGCACGGTCTTCGAGCGCCGCGGCCTGCTGGTGTGCGCCATCCGCGATTTCCTGGAAGCCGAGGGTTACTTGGAAGTCGAGACGCCCATGATGCAACCGCTGGCGGGCGGCGCCATGGCCCGGCCTTTCGTCACGCACCACAACACGCTCGACATCAACCTCTTTCTGCGCATTGCCCCGGAGCTTTACCTGAAGCGCCTCATCGTGGGCGGCCTCGACCGCGTGTACGAGATTAACCGCAACTTCCGCAACGAGGGCATCTCCACCCAACACAACCCGGAATTCACCATGCTGGAGTTCTACCAGGCCTACGCGGATTACCACGACATGATGGACCTCACCGAGCGCTTGCTGCGGCGGGCCGCCCAAGCCGTGCTCGGCAGTGTGGAGTTCGACTATTGCGGCCAGCGCATCTCGTTCGCGAAATTCGAGCGCCTCACGATGAAAGAGGCAATCGTCAAGTTCTGGCCCGCCACGGCAGCGCCGGGGCCGGCCCTCGACGACTTGGCCGAGCCTGAGGCTGTCTTTCGCTGGGTCGCGGCTTACGACGAGTGGGCGAAGCAGCCGGAGAGCGGCGCCGAGCCCCTTCCCAGGGAAGAAGGCAAGGCGCCTGGCATGGCCCTGGCCGAGCTTTTTGAGGCGGTGGCTGAACGCCACCTGATTCAGCCCACCTTCATCGTCGATTACCCGCTCGAAGTCTCGCCGCTCTCGAAGCAGAAGCCCGAAGATCCCAACTTCGTCGAGCGCTTCGAGCTTTACGTGGCAGGCATGGAGATCGCCAACGCCTTCAGCGAGCTCAACGATCCCGGCGAGCAGCGCGACCGCTTCGAATACCAGCAGTTCCTGCGCGAGAAGGGCGACCTGACCGCGCACGCCATCGACGAGGACTACGTCCGCGCGCTCTGCTACGGCATGCCACCCACCGGCGGCGAGGGCATCGGCATCGACCGCCTTACCATGCTCCTCACCAACTCGCGCTCCATCCGCGACGTGATCCTCTTCCCGCTGCTGCGCCCTGAGAAGCACGGCGGTTGACGCTCGACCGCGCAGGCCGCGCGTGCTCCCCTGATTCCGCGCTGTGTTTTCCCGCGGGTGGCGCATACATTGCTTTGGATCTATGCGCCGGTCGACAACCCAGTGGTCGGGAAACCGGGAAGGCTTGGCGAGTTCCGAGGGGGCACCGACATAGAGAGCGATGTCGGCGCCACCCGCGAAGCGGGGGATTCCCATGCGAGCCCTCTTCGCAGGCGACACAATCTCACGCGGCGATGCCTCGATTCGCGTGCTCTGGCCGGCGCAGCAGCGGCCCTTAGCAGCCTTTCCCAGCAACGACGACTCGCTGGTAATGCGGATCAGCGCGCCCGGCATGAGCCACACTTCCGCCAACGACCAACCGCTCTTCTCAGCCATCAACGTCCACAATGCCACCTGCGCGCCGTTCTGACAGAAGGGAGAGAGCGCAGGAAGCTCTAAGGGACTATCTTCGCGGTCGGGCGGGAAAGCAAATTATTATCAGACGGATGTAATATTGGCGAAGCACAGCCTGTTCCGGTCGCTTATTGAAACGGCAAAGGGCGAAACCGAACAGCTTACCGACCAAACAGGACTAAAACACCAGCAGCGATAGCGAGCAGACCCATTAGAATACCGATGTGTGGAACTGAAATCCTGACCACTTGCAGTAGGCCTGACACGATAAGCCAGATGCCCAACAGGAGCATTCCCAGGTTCTTGACCAGTTTCATGTTGTTCACCTCCTTGTGTAAGGAATGCGACTCGTCATGCCGCAGACACTGCATGCCGCGGTGTCCTACGGGACGGGCCGGGTCGTTCGATGCTCGCCAGGTAAACAATCTGAGAATAAGTCAGGACTTTTGGCTTGCAGATGTTCCTCGTTTCTTCTTTTCACTTCCCTCGAGGTTTACCTCCAGCGGTCTTTCATGCGGCCAATCATAATCTGCCTCGGAACGCCCGGTCACGGAGCGCCTGGAAGAGATTGTCAAGACGGCGGCGGCTGCCGGTTTGCCGCGTTTCTAAACGTCCAGGATTTCCTCAACTCTGACCTGATTCGTAGGGCAGCCCGAGAACGAAACTAGCAATAAACAAGTCAGATCCGGATGTCCGACCGAGCAGTACATTCCTGGGCGTCGCCAGAGACAATTTGGGCATGTGCACGCGGTGTCCCCCTACCCACCAGTGATAGGCAACCAAGAGCAAGATAGCCCCGAGCAAGGCCATAAAAAAGCCCGCCGGATGGCCAGGACCGTACCAACCCATCATACGGCCCAGCAAACCGCCTACCAGCGCTCCTCCCATTCCCAACAGAATGACGGCAATCCAGCCGCCTGGATGGTGGCCTGGAAACAAGAAGATGGCGACGGCCCCAACAATCAATCCGAAGAAGATGTGACCGATCATGTGGAGCATTTTCTGATCCCTCCCTGTTCTCGAAGGTTTAAACGGGAATTTCCGATTTCAACTTTATCTCTCCGCAGCATCTTACGAGAGTCGCCCTGTCCATTCAAGCTCCGATCAGCCTGGCCTCTTTTGGGTGGCATCCGGGCTCGCTTTGGCCGTTCCGCTCGCTTGTCTGGTCTGTTTCCCGCCTCCAACTTGCCTGGCTGCTAACACTCGGCCCCACTGGATGACTTGGAGCAGCTGGATTGCCCTCCTCTGCGGGCTCGCTAGCCGTCCGGCAACGGCAGCGCAGCGATCATCCTCAGCATGCTGCCGAACAGCCTCCGCGGGTGACGCATACATTGCCTCCGACGTATGCGCCGGGCAACAATGTTGTGGCCTGGAAACTGGGGAGGCTTGGAGCGGGTTTCCAAGTGGCGCCATTCCCGTCCCGCGAAGCGGGACACCGTGAGTAGCCGTAAGTGAAACCTACGGAAACAGAAGCCCAGAGGGCATTCCGGCCCCGGAGGGGCCGAACCATTGACCGCTCAACCCCGTTGGAGTCTGTGGACAACTCGTGATTCGCAGCTGTAGCGCTGCTGGCGCTATGCGCAACACGGGCATCTTGCCCGTGCCGATCACGGCCAGGATGGCCGTGCTACGGTTGTCACACAGACTCCGTTGGGGTTGCGTAATTCTGTGCGGTCCGTTATCCGCAGGTTAAAACCTGCGGCTATTCACCGTTGGCCCCTGCCGGGGCCACTTGAGCACGGCTTGTCTTAGCGCTTATGGGTCGGCGGCTCGCCTACGCCGCTGGAGAGGATAGGGCCGCAATCCTGCCCAGCATGGCTCCAAACTGCCGCCGCGTGTCGCCGCGGCGAACCTCCCCGCCAGCAGCAACCCGTAATATCGGGCGTGTTTCACCAGCCGCCCCCCGTCTTGAACTAACCACCTTGTTTTCAATGAGTCAGACACCCCGCGCGAAGCGGGTGGCTCGATGAGTGAGGTCCCGCCCTGCGGGAGCGACACACGCCCCAGCTTTCGCGTCAGCCCCGCAGGGGCGTAATATGAGTAGCCGGGGGCAGCGCCCCCAGAAACGGCACCCACCCCTCACCCCCTTCCCCTCTCCCGCCCGCCCTGCGGCCCAGAGCCCAGTAGCTCGTGCGGAAACTCTCGGCAGAGCCTTCGGGCGGCGGGCCGGCGGGAAGAGGGGCGCCGAAGGCGGGGTGAGGGCTCTCTCGCCCAGGGCTTGCGCCCTGGGCTACGATCTTGCGCCCCTGCCGGGGCTGCCGAACAGCCGCCCGCAACGGGAAGACTCTGTCAGCTAACTTCTGACTCAGGAAACTAGGAAAACTTGCTGATTAGGATCAAACGCCAGGTTTTCGATCTGGAACTTCTTCGAGATGCAAGGGTTTGAAACGATATTGTTGAAACAAAGAGGGTTAGCGACGGCGAGCAAGGATATTCCATGACCTGGGCTGGGAACCAAATTGTTGAAATACAAGCATTTAGTCCGGTCGAGGTTGGGCCGCACGCTGAGCGATGGCGCGCCCGACCTGTCGCGTGGAAGGCCCGCACAAGGCCGCGCGGCATTCGCATTCAAGTGGTAATATTGAAAGTCAGGGCTCAGGCTAAATCCACAAGCGAGAGGCGAACTGGCGGAAATGATTCACGAAGTTCTTTCGGTGGGAATGCTGGCGTGCAACTGCTCGGTGCTGGGTGATGAAGCCACCGGCGAGGCCGTAGTGATCGACCCGGGCGACGAAATTGAGCGTGTCCAGCAGATTCTGGCCAAGGACCGTCTGCACGTGAAATACATCGTCGCGACTCACGCGCATATCGATCACGTAGGCGGGGTCCAGAAGCTCCAGCAGGCCACCGGAGCCGCGGTGCTGATGCATCAAGCTGATCTGCCTCTCTATCAGAACCTCGCGTTGCAGGCGGAATGGCTGGGCGTCCCACCGCCCGGCGTTGTGAACGTGGACCAGTTCCTGAAGGAGGGTGACACGCTGCGTTGCGGCGCGCTCACCTTGGAGGTCCTGCACACTCCGGGGCATTCTCCGGGCAGCCTTTCACTCCACCTGCCGGGAGAGAAGCAGCTAATTCTCAGCGGCGATACGTTGTTTCAGGGCAGCATCGGCCGCACGGACCTCTGGGGTGGTTCCTTCGACGAAATCCTGCGCTCGATTCGCCACCGGCTCCTCATTTTTCCCGATGCAACGCCGGTCTTTCCCGGACACGGTCCGTCGACCACCATCGGTGAGGAGCGCAAGTCGAATCCCTTCCTCCAGGCCTCGTAGCTGACGATTCAGACTGGAATGAATGGAGTCAAGAACGTCGTTTGTCCGTCGGGTGGGGCCGGTCCTGACATTTAAGCAGGGATTTCTCCTGCCCGCCGTTCGGCTCCTGTCGCGGATGTCAGCTGCGGGTTGGCCTCAAGCCTCGAGGTCATAATACATCCGATAAGGAATACCTTCGCCCGCCCGGTAGAAGGGCATGAACGTCCCCCACGCTGGCGCAAAGGTTTCCCTGGGCTGCTCTGCGACCCGGAACTCCAGCCGCTTCCCCATGCGGCCGATCCACTTCGAAAGGTCCGGATCGCTCGGGGCCTTACTCAGCCCCCGCGACCACCGCCCATCCTGAACCAGAACCACCGGGCCGTGCATCAACACAACTCTGTGCGGATGCTGTTTGTCAATGGGGACAAACGCGAGACGCATGGGAATCCGGATAGTCAGCCGATCCCCGGGGTTCCAGGACCGATGGACCGCAGCCCACGTGCCCGGGCGCGCGGGCACGTCAAGCTTGACGCCGTTGACCTCGACGCTCGCTCCCTGCGCCCATCCGGGCACCCTGAATTTCAGGTTGAACGATACACTGCGCTTTGGCCGGAGGGTCAGGGTCGCGGTATCCGATTCCGGATACCCTGTCTCTTGTTCGACCTGAACCTCGTGCCCGCCCAGGTTCCACGTGACTGCCGAGGGCACAAAGAGATTGACGTACAGACTGTCCCGGTCCTTGAAGTAGATCAGATTGTGGTAGTCAGCTACCGCCTGGATGTAAGTCCCCGAGCAGCAAGGGTAAGCATCCCAGTAATAGACTTTGCGCGCGGAGCCGAGCGTGTAAGCAGCACCCAGCCGGTAGTCGGAGTAATAGAAAGTCCTTCCGCCCGCGGCCATCGGCAGTGCCGCCCCAATCCCGTTGTACAAGAGCTTTTCGATCCAATCGCCAAACCGGGCTTCGCCGGTAAACTGCATCAAGTAGCGTGCGAGCTTGAACACTGCCCAGCTTCCGCAGGGAGTCTCAAAAGTGTTGGCTTCTCTTTCGAGCGACCTCCCCAACTCCCCGTCTGGCGCCACGAGCCTTTCGGTCGGCCCGTAGCCGCCCGTGGCATAGCATTGTGTCTGCTGGAAATGGTCATAGGCGTTGACAATCGCTTTCAAATATTCCGGCTCTGCCGTAACCGCATACGTCATGGCCGCACTACTCAGTGTGTTGACATGACTGTAGGCGTGCAGGCCTTGAGCCGGAGGTCCACCGCTGGTGGCGTACCTGCCCCAGTAAGTCGTGTAGCGCCACAGGTCGCCAAAGGTTTTGTATTTGGAATTAGTGGTCAGTTGGTACGCCCGGTAAAGGTTCTCGCAAAGCGTGTACCACTCGTTGCCGCAACTCCGCGCATCGGGATCCGCGGGCGTGGCGGGCTTCCGGGTGCGATCAAGCGTCTTCATGCCCCAATCCGTCAACCTGTCGAGCAGCGGCAGGGCTTCCTTCACCCCACCGTATTCGTAAAGATCGACGAGACCGCAAACGGTCTTGTCGAATACATAGTGGGTGTGCTCAGCCTTGGTTTCCTTCGTATTGTAGAAAAGGCCGTCGGCCTCGACCGTCTTGGCCCACTCGCGCATGAGCCGGGTGGCCTTGTAACGGACGGGGGCGTCGCCCGTGGCCTTGGACATGCGCGCCATGCCGCTTAACCATTGCCCGAAGACCACCGATGTGTCGTTTCGGCACCAGCCGCCCATGTCGTTGCCCGGCGCTGGCACCCCCGCCCTCTTCCGGAATCCCTTCAGGATGTCGTTATCGGGAAGGTTGTAGTAGTAGTCGCGGGTCCCAAGGTATTGCCTCCGTAACATGCCGTCGAGCAGTCGCACGCCCTGGTAGTTGAAGGGCTCCAGGAAGAGCTTCGGCCCAGGACTACCCTCGCCGACAGCCTCAGCCGCGAGCGATTCCAAAGCACGCAGCGCGGCAGGCGCTACGGATGCCCCCGCCAACCAAAGCATGAATCCCCTTCGATCAGTCCGGTAACGCATAATGCCTCCTGGTAACCTTGCCCTAGTCCCGTGACCGCCTAAAGAAGTCCCTAACCCGCTCTGCCCACTCGGCGCTCTGGTTGACTGTGAACGCTTCAGAAAAGAACCTAACCAAGCGGGCACGGGACTAGCACCTGCAACCGCAGGATAGAAGCCTCGACAGAAACCGCCTTGGAGGTTCGACGCCACTGAACCTCCAGAGCCGATTTCGCAAGGAATCCCTTTGACCGAAATTTCCTCTTGGCCTTCCGGCACCTGAGCGCATATACCGGAATTTCCGTTTTCGACTCCGCTTTTGCCCAAAATCCTACGCCGGCGGCCTTGCTGAGGCAAGCTCAAACCCGGACGGCCGCTTTCCGGTCTTCGGACCACCATCGGTGAGGCGAGCGAGCCGAATCCTTTCCTCCAGGCCTCGTAGCTAACGATTCAAACGGCGAATCGCCTTGGGCGTGCTTCCTTCGCCCCTGCGACCATTGACCAATTTGTGCCTGGTCTAAACGCCCGACAGGTGAATGCATTGAGAATCACCTGCCTTCCTGATAGACTCCACGAGCGTGGGTGTCTGGCAGATGCCTGCGGGGTTGCGGGCCGGATCAAAGGTTCGGTTTCTTTCGGGCGGCACGGGCTTTCGGGGCCTTCCGTTTGACGGTCTTGATCCCCGACGCACCGGGACACCTGCTCGATTCGATTGGTCGGGGGTTGCTAAATGACCCGGATTCCCCAGGAGGAAGGATGCGCGTTGCAGTAATCGGGACGGGATATGTCGGGCTGGTAGCCGGCGCTGCCCTGGCTGATTTCGGCCAGCAGGTCATTTGCCTGGATAAAGACGCCAGCAAGATTGAGCTCCTGCGCCAGGGGCAAACCCTGATCTACGAGCCGGGCCTTCCGGAACTCGCTCAGCGCAACTTGCAGGCGGGGCGCCTGCAATTCTCGACGGATGTCGAAGCTGCTGTCCGGCGGTCCGAAGTTGTGCTGATCGCCGTGGGCACGGAAGGCCTGCCCGACGGCCGTGTCAACATGACGGCTTTCTATGAAGTGGCGCAGCAGACCGCCAGCGCCATGGAACACTACACGGTGATAGTCATCAAGAGCACCGTGCCCGTGGGAAGCGCGGCGGAGCTCACGCGCCTGATCCACCAGCACCAGAAGACCCCGGTACCGTTTGAGGTGGTTTCCAATCCCGAGTTCCAGCGTGAAGGCTCGGCAGTGAAGGATTTCTTCAAGCCATACCGGATCGTGCTCGGGGTCGGCAGCGAAGGGGCGATCGAGATCATGAAAGAGATTTACCGTCCCTTGCTCGCGGCGGGAACCCCTCTGGTGGTGACGAGCAACGAAACTGCGGAAATCATCAAGTACGCTGCGAATGCTTACCTGGCGTTGAAGGTTTCCTTCATCAACGAGATTGCCAATCTTTGTGATCGCCTCGATTGCGACGCGCAGGCGGTCTCCGCAGCGCTGTGCCTGGACCCCCGTATCGGAAGGTACCTTTCTCCGGGCCCGGGCTTTGGTGGCTCCTGTTTGCCCAAAGACACCGCCGCCTTGATCCAGCAAGCTCAGGCGGCCGGAGTGAAGATGCAAATGGTGGAAGCGGCGGTTGAAGTGAACAACGCCCAAGCAAACCACATTGTAGGAAAGGTGAAATCCCGCTTGGGAACGCTCCGGGGCTGCACCCTCGGGGTTCTGGGGCTTTCCTTCAAAGGCAACACGGACGACGTGCGCTGCTCGCCGTCGATTCGCATCTGCGAATTGCTGCTGGCGGAAGGCGCCCGGCTGCGCGTGCACGACCCGACGGCTAACCGCAACGCTCGAGCCCTCCTCACATCAAGCCAGGTGGTGTTCTGCTCCAGTCCTTATGAGGCCGCCTCAGAAGCCCATGGTCTGTTGATCCTGACAGAGTGGGAGCAGTTTAGCTCTCTCGACTTGCGCCGGTTGAAGGCTGTGTCGCATGGGGATGTGCTCGTGGACGCGCGGAACATCCTGGATCCCAAAGCCGTCATCGAAGCCGGCTTCAGTTACGATGGAGTCGGGCGGCAGGCCCGCCCACTTGATCCTGAGGCTGTCTTGACCCCGGGTGGCAGCCTGAAACGAGTTATCAGCGCGCCGTAGCTTGGAGGCAGGGTCCCCAGTTTATTCCGTTCGTACTTCTCGTCTCGACGGACAGCGGACCGCGGACAACTGACCACGCACCACCGTCGTCTTCCCTGCGCCCCCAATCGCAAATCCTCTGCAGGAATTGGCCTACCAGAGAGGGCCAAAACCCTGGCAGGCAATTTGCGCAAGAATCCTGATATTTTCGGGCTCGCTGTAGCGGAATGCTGAAGCGTCCGAACTGGCGAACGTTTTAGCGCAAGACAACCAGGAGGAAGTGTGCGAAAAACTAGCTTCGCCCAAAAGATGCTCCACTTCTTTTGCCGTCCCTGCGGGGAGTACCATCTGAAAAGGCATCCTCACTGTCGAGTCATGAAGCGCCGGGCCGCGAGGCGTCAAAAGAAGCTTGTGCCTTAATACTTTCGTGGTCCCTAACCCGGCACATGAATTCCCTTTTCGGCCAGGTCAATCGTCAGACTGTGCGTTTTATTGGCTATGACATCCTTAAACTCTACGATGACAGTGGCGCGCTTTACATATGCTTCATCGAGGTCGAGATTTCCAAATGTGGACCAGAACCAGCCATCTGCCGCACCTCCAGCAGGGATCGGTTGCAGGGTTTTTGTAGGCCAGTAGTTTTCAATGGGTAGGGTAACAGTCAGGCCATTATGCTCTACGTGGACAGCAATATCCTTCCCACCGGTGGGAGGAGCTTCCCCCCAAATTATCCGCGAATAAGGGAGTTGGATACCCATGTTCCAACCAACTGCTCCGCTGGGTGGACCTAAGGGATTTGTTATGGCCCCAGCTACAACGACAAGCGACTTGCCCCGACCTCGTGACCCTGTCATGACAGTGCTCAATTCACCCCCAAACTCAGGAGTTTTGAGTTTCTGTTCGAGAGCAATTAGGGCTTGATTCTTTTCTTGCCATGCAGCGTATCCCGCCCAGAAAACGCCAACGAGCCCGGCACAGATAAGTATCCAGCCTGGGATTTCAGACCATCCCTTGAAGGTCCGAGAAACGCGCCGGCCTATTCGAAGTCCGAGTCCGATTAGCAGGCTACTCATGCCCATGAGCGCCACCCAGTGCACCCAGAGCGCAGGGAGGTATTCGGCCATGGCCCGAGACTACCGCGTTTTTTGACTTGCGTCGAGGACATTATCTCCGCTCCAATCTGGTTGTCAGTTATCTGCAATCGCCCTATTTTGCGGACACTTTTCCGCTTGTGTCTCTTGGGAGGTGGCTTGACAGGCGGAGTACCATAGTGGTAATAGGGGACTGCGCAGTCATTTCCTTTCCCATCCTTAGGAGGGGGTATGTCAAAAACTATGCTTGCATTGGAATCATTTGTTGTTGGAGCTTTCTGCATGTTTTTCATGCTCTCAGGAAGCCACACATCAATCCTGGCACAATCAGGCTTGGGTCTACCGGATGCAATTCCAGTTGTTCCTCCCTTATCGTCGATTGAAGTGAGGGACAGCCACTTCGGCACTGAACCACAACAGTTGGACGGCCTGAACTGCAAAGAATGCACGTTTGATAACGTCACACTGACGTATGGAGGTGGAGCATACCACTTGGAGAACTGCCGATTCTCAGGGACGACAAGAGTAGTTTTTACAGGTGCAGCCCAAAACGCATTGGCAGTGCTTCCCTTAATTGCAGCCATAACATCAGGCAACCCAAATCCCAACCCGCCAAGGCCGAAGGAAACGAGGATCGCCCAGGCGAAAGCCCCTATTACAATCGTTCGTTGGGTAAGTCCGAAATGACGTGTAGCCTTTTTCTTGGCTGGCATGACTGCAAACCTTCTCAAACAGGTATAACTCGGTTGTCGAGTTCTTTCTAACCGCCCCACCCAGGGGGTATGAAATAGATTATTAAACTAGTGTCCAAACAGATGACGGCTCCGCCACCAAACGTGATAAAGAGTCCTAACCGACCGCGATTTTCATCAAAGCATACGAGGCGCCAGCCATGAGTGACAATCCCACACCCAAGAACGAGAAGAAAGACTCCTTCGAGCAGAAGAAATTTTCCCTTGAACAGAGAAAATTCAAAGTTGAATGCGCGACACTGTTCCTTCTGTTCATGTACACTGCTGTTGCTGGTTGGAACCTTCAGGTAGCGCGAGATACTTTCAATGCTGCCAATAGACCCTACGTCAGCGTGAATGAAGTGGATGTCGCTCCTGTCGGGAAACAGCCAACTGGCAAGCCAGTCATGAGTGGGACGAAAACTAAAGAAACAAACGCCCTCGTTTTTAGAGCACAAATCAAGAACTTCGGTCCGGTCCCCGGCACTAACTTCCTCGCTAGATGGAGAATATTTGTTGCTGGAGTACAAAGGCTGGGTCAGAAGAAGGTTCCAGATCTTCCATCGACGATCTTCCCCAGCCAGTCTTTCTACCTTAAAGGCGGGATAACCGGCCCAGACTACCCAGCTATCATCAGCGGAGAGAAAACGTTGACAATTGAAGTTACTGTTGAGTATGACGGTCCAAGCGGTCACTACAAAGAATGCAATAAGAATCAATACGCCCCAGACATTAACGCATTTCTTAACCTCGGTCCTATGTGTACTAACTGACGATTCCACTTTTGCGGCTGCCCTAAAAACCTTCCCCATTGGCTCTCTCCCTGTCTTCATTCTTGACTCTCGCTGTATGTCAAGTCCTTTCCTATCGCCGCAATTTGGCCCGCTTGCACCTTGGCCTACTTGGCTCTTTACAAGTCTCGCCAATGGCATTAAATTGGACTGGTCATCAGGCCAGAGGAGTCCAAGCACCATGCTCGTAACGCTGGATCCGAGCTTGCGCAAGCCCCTGTATGTGCAAATTCGCGATCAAATCCGCGACCGCATCCTAACCGGCGGGTTGAAACCCGGTGACCGTATGGAGCCCAGTCGTGAGCTCGCCCATCACCTGGGCGTACATCGGACCACGGTGGGAAACGCTTACGCCGACCTCGAAGCCGAGGGCCTGGTCCAGGGCACGGTGGGCCGCGGCACCTTCGTAACCCCGCTCGCGGAGACGCTCCACACTCCCCGCAGTATGACGCGCCGCCCATCCCATGATCTTTTCTGGGAGAGTTTCTTTCCGGAAGAGCCTCGTGACGATTCCTTGGGACGTTTGATGGCCAGCTCCGTCGAGGAAGGCGTCATCTCATTTGCCGTTGCCCACGGCGCGGAAGAACTGACGCCGCCGGACCTTGTCCGCCGGGCCGCTGACGCCGTCCTGCGCCGCGAGGGCGGGCGCCTGCTGCAATACGGATCCACCGACGGATACCTGCCTCTCAAGGTCTATTTGCAGACTCGTCTGCGGCGCGACGGCATTCCCGTGGAACTGGACGAGATTCTGGTGACGCACGGATGTCAGCAGTCGCTGGACCTGCTGCGCCGCACGCTCATTTCCTCCGGCGAAACGGTGGTGTGCGAAAACCCCACTTACACCGGCCTCTGGAATGTCTTCGAGTCGCCGGGAGTCCGTCTGATTGGCGTTCCCGTCGCGACGGAAGGCCTCGATCTCGATGCGCTCCAGGCCCTGCTCGAGCAGACGCGCGTCAAACTCATTTTCTGCAGCCCGAATTTCCAGAATCCCACCGGCCACACCATGCCGCTTGCGGCCCGGAAGCGCTTGCTGGAACTCGCGCTGCGCTTCCAGGTTCCGATCGTCGAGGACGACGTTTACGGCGCGCTGCGCTACCGCGGCCGGCAGGTTCCTCCCTTGAAAGCCCTCGACACGGCAGGCCTGGTGATCTATCTGAACAGCTTTTCGAAAGTCGGATTCCCGGGCCTGCGCGTGGGGTGGATTGTGGCCTCGCGACAGGTGATTGCCCGCCTCCGCTGGGCCAAGCAGCGAGCCGATCTACACACCAACCTGCTGGGGCAGGCCGTGCTCCAGGAATTGGGCCGCCGCGGTTGGCTCGACAAATGGATCCGCAAGACCTGCAAAGCTTATGAGCACAAGCAGGGTGTGCTCCGGCACGCCATCGAGCGGCATTTTCCACCCCAGGTGCGCGTGAGTTATGCCGAGGGTGGCATGTCCGTGTGGGTGGAATTGCCGGCGTGGCTGGATGCTTCGGAACTTCTCGTGAAGGCGCGCGAGCGTCGCGTGATGTTCGCACCCGCACGCTATTTCTATTTTCAAAATCCCAAACACAACGCGCTACGGCTATGTTACACGGCTCTGCCCGATGATAAGATTGAGAAGGGTGTTGCGATCCTGGGCGAGATCCTGAAAGCAGCGATGCGCCGAGCAAAGAAAGGAAGGCAGATTTCGCCCGCCGGCGCGAGCGTCGCGCTCGTCTGAGTTCCGCGCCGTGGTGAGCAGGACCCGCCGTGGGGGAACCGGCATTTCAAGGCGGGTCTGGAAAGGAATCGGAATGGAAGGTGTCGAGCCAGATCGGATCGCAGACCGTCGGAGCGCCCCGCTGGAGATGGGCCCGGAGGAATTTCGCGCTCTGGGTTACCGCCTCGTGGACCGCGTCGCTGAATTCCTGGGCTCACTGCCCAGCCGCCCGGTGAGTCCCCGTGAATCACCCCGCGAGGTTCGGGCCATTTTGGGAGACTGTCCGTTGCCCGAACGGGGAACTGCCGCGGAGCAGCTACTGGAGGAAGCTGCCCGGTTGTTGATGGACCATTCGCTCTTCAACGGTCACCCCCGCTTCATGGGGTTCATCACTTCGCCTGCCGCTCCCCTCGGCGCGCTGGGAGAGTTGCTGGCCGCCGCGGTCAATCCCAACTGTGGAGGATGGGTTCTGTCGCCCATGGCGAGTGAAATCGAGGCGCAAACCATCCGGTGGATCGCGGAGATGATCGGCTACCCGCGCGCGGCGGGCGGAGTGCTCGTCACGGGCGGCACCATGGCCAACTTCGTGGGGTTTCTTGCGGCACGCAAGGCGAAAGCTGACTGGGACCTGCGCACGCGCGGCCTCGCCTCCCACGATGGCCGGCCGCTCCGCCTTTACGCCTCGACCGAAACCCATACCTGGATTCACAAGGCCGTGGACCTTTTCGGCTTGGGGCTTGATTCGATCGCCTGGATTTCGGCGGATTCAGACCTGCGCCTGAACACCACGGAATTGCGCGAACGGATCCGAGCGGACAAGGCGAAAGGTGAATTGCCGTTCATGGTCATCGGCACGGCCGGCACGGTCAGCACCGGCGCCATCGACCCCCTGCCGGAAATTGCCGCCATCGCGCGCGAGCACGGGCTGTGGTTCCACGTAGATGGCGCCTACGGTGGTTTCGCGGCGGTCTTGCCGGATGCGCCTGCGGGTTTGCGCGGCTTGAGCGAGGCCGATTCCGTGGCCGTGGACCCGCACAAATGGCTCTATGCACCCCTCGAGGCCGGATGCGCGCTCGTGCGCGACCGCCACGCCTTGCGTGGCGCCTTCACGCAGCACACGCCAGCGTATTACCGAATGCTGCAGGAAGAAGAGGCTCTTAACTTCTTTGAGTATGGGCCGGAAAACTCGCGCGGCTTCCGCGCGCTGAAAATCTGGCTGGCCTTGCGCCAGGTGGGGCGCGAAGGTTATGCGCGCATGATCGCGGAAGATATTCACCTGGCTGAAACCCTGCACGAACTCGCCACGGCCGATCCGGAGTTGCAGGCTTTTCGGCAGGGCCTGAGCATTTCGACCTTCCGCTATGTGCCGCGCGATCTTGAGCCCGGCACCGAAAAAGTGGAGGCGTATCTTAACCAGCTCAACGGCGAATTGCTCTTCCGGTTGCAAAGGAGCGGCGAGGCTTTTCTGACGAACGCGGTCATCGACGGAGCGTTCCTGCTGCGTGCCTGCATCGTGAATTTCCGCACTTCCCTTGCGGATATTCGCGCGCTGCCCGGAATCATCACGCGCCTGGGTCGCGAGGTGGATGCCGCACTCCGGCCCGCGTCCTTGCGAAGTCATCGGACTACGGCCGAGAAATCTTCATCTTAAGAAGGAGCAATGTCATGTGGGAGTATGATCAGCAAATGAAATTGAAAGTGGGCTTGGCGGAAATGCTGAAGGGCGGGGTCATTATGGACGTCACGACCGCCGAGCAGGCGAAAATTGCCGAAGACGCGGGTGCCGTGGCCGTCATGGCGCTGGAGCGCGTGCCGGCGGACATCCGCAAGGAAGGCGGCGTGGCCCGCATGGCCTCCATCAGAATCATCAAGGAAATCATGGACGCGGTGACGATTCCGGTCATGGCCAAGGCGCGCATCGGCCACTTCGCGGAGGCACAGGTACTTGAGGCCGTGGGCGTGGACTACATCGACGAGAGCGAAGTCCTGACCCCAGCGGACGAGGAGCATCACATTCACAAGTGGCCCTACAAGGTGCCGTTCGTCTGTGGGGCGCGCAATCTGGGCGAAGCGTTGCGGCGCATCGGCGAGGGCGCGGCAATGATCCGCACCAAGGGCGAGGCAGGTTCGGGCAACATCGTCGAGGCCGTACGCCACCTGCGCGCCATCACCAGCGAGATTCGCCAGCTTACCACGCTGCGCGAAGAGGAGCTGATGGCCAAATCCAAGGAACTCGGCGCGCCCTACGACTTGGTGAAATGGGTGAGCCAGAACGGCAAGCTGCCGGTGCCGAACTTCTCGGCCGGCGGGATCGCCACGCCGGCGGACGCGTCGCTGGTGATGCAGCTCGGCGCGGAGGCGGTCTTCGTGGGTTCGGGCATCTTCAAGTCCTCGGACCCCGACAATCGCGCCAAGGCCATCGTGCGTGCCACTACGCACTTCAACGAGCCGCAGGTCGTGGCCGAGTGCTCGGCGGAAGTGGGCGAAGCCATGCGCGGCATCGACGTCCAGAAGTTGGATCCCAAGGAGTTGCTGCAGACGCGGGGGTGGTAGCGCCGCCGTCTCGGCGGCAAGTGGATGGGCCGGCGCAAAGCCGCCCGAATAGTGCATTGAATCTACTGGTGGCGAATGTGAAATTTCGAGACGTGATTGGGATGATCGGGCAGGACGGCTGGAGGCTGGTTAGAACAACGGGCGTCATCGCCAGTATAGACATCCGGCTAAGCCTGGAACAGTAACAGTTGCCGGCAAGCCGAATCTGGATGTGCCGCCGGGCACCCTGAACAGCATCCTCAAGCAAGCCGGATTGAAAGGACAACAACCTCGATGAAATACCTTGTCGTTGTCGAAAAAGGTGGGAACAGTTTCGGTGCCTACGTGCCGGACCTACCCGGCTGCGCCGTTGTGGGGGAAACACGCGAGGAGGCCTTGCGGCTAATTCGCGAGGCCGTGGAGCTTCACGTCTCCAGCAAGCGGGAACAAGGCGATCCCCTCCCGGAGCCGGCCTCGACCACCGAGTACGTACAGGTTTGAAAGCACCCTGGAACCCATGCGCGGCATCGACGTCCAGAAGTTGGATCCCAAGGAGTTGCTGCAGACGCGGGGGTGGTGAACAAGAACCTTCTGTTGTCCGTGATCCGTTGTCCATCGCAAATGCACTGCTCCCCGCAAGACTGAGCGCGAACACGCCACTGACGACTGGCGACCGACAACGCACCACTGACAACGAACTCTTCCTATGAACAACGGACGCAAACCCGTGGGTATCCTCGCCATCCAGGGCGATTTTGCGATGCATGCCAAGATGCTGGACCACATCGCGACGCCGTGGAAGCTCGTGAAGCACGCCGCGGAGCTCGAAGGAGTCAGTGGGCTCATCATGCCCGGCGGTGAGAGCACCACCATGCTGAAGTTCTTCGCCAACGAAGACATGGGCGCCGCCATTAAGGATTTCGCAGCGAAGGGAAAGCCGGTTTTCGGCACCTGCGCAGGGGCGATTCTGCTGGCGAAGGAAGTGCTCAACCCGCCGCAGGAGAAGCTGGGCCTGATCGACATTGCCATTGAGCGCAACGCCTACGGGCGCCAAGTTGACAGCTCCGTGCGGCTCGGAGAATGTCCCGAAATCGCTGACCGCTCCGTGGAGATGGTCTTCATCCGCGCGCCGATCATCCGTCGTGTGGGAGAAAGCGTGCGTGTGCTGGGCCGGTGCGAGGGCCTGCCGGTCCTGGTCGAGCAGGGAAACATTCTGGCGGCCACGTTTCATCCGGAGTTAACAGAAGACGAAACGATCCACCGGTACTTTCTAAGGAAACTGAGTGATTGAGCGATGGAGGGATTTAGTGATTGAGTCACTGGACGATTGCACCCGGCTCCGAATGGGTTTCCGCAGAAAAGGACACCTTCGTCAATCACTCCACCGCCAAATCACAAAATCACCCGACCACCAGGTCATCCGATGACTCAATCGAACGACCGTCCTCTGCAGATTCTTTTCGTTTGTATCGGCAACTCCTGCCGCAGTCAGATGGCCGAGGCGTGGGCAAAACACCATGGCAACGGCAAGGTGCAAGCGTTTAGTGCCGGCTCGCATCCCCTGGGTGTGATCGCCGCAGAAACCTACGACGTGATGCGCGAGAAGGGAATCTCCCTTGACGGGCAATCGTCGAAGGGCGTGCGTGAGGTTCCGGTGGCAGAGATGGACGTGCTGGTGGGAATGGGCTTCGAAGTGACGTGCCCCGTGCCGGCGGGCTTCCAAGGGCGTGTCGTGGAGTGGCATGTCCCCGATCCGTATGCCCACGGCATGGATACTTTCCGGGACGTGCGAGACGTGATTGAGCGACACGTTCTAACGCTGCTTGCTGAGCTCATCCCCCCGATGCCTCCGCGTAGCAGGTGAGTTTCGCGTCGCCATGCGCTCCACGGCGGCCGCGTTCAGGGCATTTCCGAATCCGTGATAAGATGGCCAGTCGCCAGCGGGGCAGAGCCTCGAGGCTGTGACTGCGGCCCGCCCGTTGCTGCCATCCAGGACGAAATTTCAGGGAGGATCCCGTGAAAGAGCATCCCGACAATTACGACGCAGAATTGCTGCTGCGTCTGTACGATCTCCGGCGCGAAGCCAAGCTGCGTCAGGCGCGCGAATGGCTGGCTCGGGAGTTTCGCGCCAAATCGCTGGCGGATTTCAACCAGGTGTGCCCGCCAGGTTCTGAGCAGAACGCCTTCTTCCGCATGACCATCAGTTACTGGGATATGGCTGCTTCCATCGTTCTGCACGGCCTCATCAAAGAAGAGTTCTTTTTCGAGAACACCAGCGAGCTCTGGCTGACCTGGGAACGCGTTAAGCCGGTGGCGGCGCAGATGCGCGAGCAAAACAAGAACCCCTACTTGTGGAAGAGCCTCGAGACCCTGGCGGAGAAGTACGCCGAGTGGGTGTCCAAGCGCGCGCCCGAAGCACTCGCTGCCTACCGCAAGCGCGTGTTGGAATCCCCGGCTCGGAAGAACCCGTAGCCCCTTACATGAGCAGCCGGTTCGAGGGTGCGGATCGCGCACCCACCTCTGCCCTGCCGGCCCTGCCTTCCAGGGTTGACATCTCTTCTCGGGCATCACCCTATTATCACGGCCGGATTGTGCCCCCGAGTACGGAGCCCCCGTTCTTTCAATTCAACCCGGGGTAAATGCGCTTCGTAACACCACTTCCCAGTCGCGGCGACTCCCCAGCGCCGCAACACCCAGTCGGATGTTACAACGGGGACACGCTACAAGCGTCGATGTCGCCATGATCTGCAGCGTCCCACAGCCGACCCTGGGAACGGGGAAAGAAGGTTTGGACGTCCCTCAGGTTGACACTCATCCCCAGGAGAGATAAGCTTGAGTCCATTGCATGACTAGTTACCTTCCATTCCGATTTATGCTCGGTCCACGCCATTTTGCCCGAGGTTGCCATCATGTCCAGCCGAATCTGGAAACTCATGCTGTGTCTCAGTCTGTGCGCGGGCGCGAGTGCGGTCGATCTGCCCACCGCGCCTTCTGACGAATTACTGAAAGCATATGCCCAGCTCCGGGCATTTCACGGGAGTGAACAATGGGCCATTACTGAGAATGTTGAATGGCAATGCGACGCCGCAACCTTCACGTTCGTAGACGGCCATCTTACTCTCGCCGAGCCGGTTGCAGGCCGCGTTCTGGCTGCGTACTTTGAAGGGAAAGGAACGATTCGACTGAAACCGCCGACGCCGGCCCTGCAACACCAGATCGCGCGCTTCGCAGGCAGCCCCGTGCTCCAGGATGAATTCAAGGAGGCGGTGTTTTTCTTCACCGACGATTCCTGGGAGCAGTTGCAGAAGCTAACGAAGATTCGCTCGGGCGCCAACGTCGGGGTGGCAACGCGGGCTTTCGACGACGCCCAGAGGAAATACGCAGAGAGCTTTAGCAACTGGTGGGAGAACCGGCGGAGGGGAAACTTGGTGATGCGCAACCTCGCGGCGCGCATGCTGGCTGACCTGACGGACCCTTCCAGCAAGGGGTTTTTCCTGGCGGATTTCAAGGGCCACCACCATGGTGACCTGCTTTACCAGATCAGTTGGAATCGCGATTCGTTGTTGCTTCCTGAATTCTCCAACGATGAAGAGGTCATGCTGATCCATTACAACCGCGACCAGTACTTCGAGTGGTGGGCAGGTTTTCACCGGGCGGAGGAGTACGCGCACGCGGCTTGGCCGGAGCATCGGACGTTGCTCGCGCATTGCCGCCAGGAGAACATCGACGCCGAGATCGCGAAGGACAATCGACTCTCCGCAACGGCTTCCATGGAATTCGAAGTGCCGGGAGGCACGGCACGCGTCTTGCTGGTCAGCCTGAGCGGCGTGCTCAGGATTTCCTCGATCCAGGACCAGGGCAAGAAGCTGGCTTTCATCCAGGAAGCACGCAACTTAGACAGCGACCCGTGGGTGATTCTGCCGGAGCCGGCCGCGGCGGGCAAGGTGTACACGATGAAGATTGTCTACGATGAGGATTCGACCGGCGACAGCCGCATCGTGCGTCAGCGCGGTTCAGGGCTTTACTACGTGACCGCGCGCGAATCCTGGTTTCCGAGCTTCGGCGCCTTCGACGACCGCACCCGATACTCGCTGCATTTCCTCTCGCCCAAGAACTTCAAGTTCGTGGGGACGGGACGCTTGGTGAAGTCGTCCAAAGAAAAGACGGGCCTCGTGACCGATTGGGATTCGGATGTTCCCTACAGCGTAGTGGGATTCAACTACGGTGATTTTGTGGAGAAGAATCAATCCGATTCAGACTTGACCGTGACGGCGTACGGCGGCAAAGAGATTCCCGATGAGCTGAAAGGGTTGCAGAGCGCGATTGACATAGCGGAGCTCAGAAGCGGCATCGGCGGGGAACGGAATCTCGCGGGAAAGATGGGCATTGCCACGGGCGGGTTCAATACCGCAGCTAACACGGTCTACGCGGCGGGGGTCAGCTTCCAGGCGCTCAAGCTCTACGAGTACTACTTCGGCAAGCTCCCGTTCAAGCAGGTTGCGGTGACGGAGCAGCCGGTGCGAGGCTACGGGCAGAGCTGGCCAACGCTCATCTTCCTTCCCTACGATTCCCTGCTCGATGCGACGACGCGGCATCAACTGCACCTGCAAGACACTGCAGAGGGGCAGGAGTTCTACAATATCGTCGCGGTCCATGAAATGGCTCACCAATGGTGGGGACACACGGTAGGTTGGAAGACCTATCGCGACCAGTGGATCTCCGAAGGGTTTGCAGAGTTTTCCGCCGCCCTCTACTTGAAGAAGTTCGACCCCAAGAAGTTCCGCGGCTTCTGGGATCTGAAACGCAAATGGCTTCTTTCGAAGGACCGTGCAGGACACCGGCCGGTCGATGTGGGGCCACTCTACCTGAATTACCAGTTGAACGCCTATCTGGAGCCGCGCAACTCCATGTACCTGATCTATTACAAGGGGGCTTACGTCCTGGAGATGCTCCGCGCCCTTCTCGAAGAACCACGTAAATCCGAGCCCGACGCGCGCTTTATCTCCATGATGCGCGAGTTTGTGGCAAACTCCGCCAATCACAACGCCTCGACGGCGGACTTCCAGCGCATCGTGGAAAAATACACGCAAGAGCCTATGGACTGGTTCTTCAACGAGTGGGTCTATGGCACGGAGGTCCCGGAATACGAGTTCAAGTACTCGCTGAAGCCCGGCGACGGCGGCCAAACCATTCTGCACACCTCTCTCACCCAGGAGGGTGTTTCGGATCAATTCGAAATGCGTGTACCGGTGTACCTCACGGTGAACGGGGCCCCACGACGGTTGGGCTTCATCAAAATAAAGGGGGCGACGACGACACAAGGAGAGATTTCCCTGCCCTTCCATCCCGAAAAGGTTACACTGGACGAATACCACGATTTTCTTTGCATCGAGCACCAATAGTTGGGTTACCCTTTTGGCTGTAATCAGACTTTCAGAGGCACCCCGTTGCGGGACAAAGCGTGATGATTCGCGCCGAAGGCCGGGGCTGCTGCCCCGCTGGCAGAACCCTCACGGCCCGCGGCCGCTATGTTCGTCAGGGCACAGCTTCACCCGTACTGTAGCGTCACCTCCTCGTCGGTCGGTGTGCATTCAGCCCCTGAGGGTTTCAGGGATTGAAGGCTTGCCCTTCCGATCCCCGAGGTGACGTCCTTTCTCGCAAGCGAGCAATGGCTCGAGGAGAATTCTGATGCGTTATCGGGTTGCTTTTTCCGTCAGCCTGTTCGTGTTCGCAGTCCTGACCGCGCAAGCTCAGGAGAACCCACGGCCCATCCCTCGAATTGAAAACGTGGGCGGTCACTATCAGTTGTTGGTGGATGGCAAGCCCTTTCTGATCCTCGGCGGGCAGGCGCACAACTCGGGCGCTACGAACTCACAGGATCTCGAGCCCGTCTGGCGTTCGTTAACGGCCCTGCACGCCAACACTGCCGAAGTGCCACTTTATTGGGAGCTCATCGAGCCACAGGCCGGGAAGTTTGATTTCCATCTCGCCGATGAGATCCTGGCGGGGGCGCGGCGCAACCACTTGCGCCTGGTGCTCCTGTGGTTTGCATCATGGAAGAACGGTGAAATGCATTACACGCCGGAGTGGGTGAAGCGCGACAAAGCCCAGTTCCAGCGTGTCATTGGGCCGCGCAGGGAGGAGCTCGAAATTCTGTCGCCGCTTTGTGAGGCTGCACGCGTTGCCGATGCGCGCGCCTTCGCCGCGTTGATGGAACATCTTCGCCGGGTTGATGAGGCGGATCGAACCGTCATCATGGTGCAGGTCGAGAATGAAACCGGTCTGCTGGGCACGGACCGCGAGTACTCCCAAGAGGCCACGCGATGGTTCGAGGGCCCGGTGCCAGCGGAATTGATGACTTATCTCTCGCAGCATCGAAACGCCTTGACGCCGAGTCTGAAGACGGCGTGGGCGGCGGCGAATCTCCGACCGGCGGGAACGTGGCCAGAGGTCTTTGGCGAACTCGCGCCGGAGGTTTTCAGTGCCTGGCACATCGCACACCACGTTGATCGCGTGGCAGTGGCGGGCAAACAGGCGTACTCCCTCCCCATGTACGTGAACGCCTGGCTGGTCAATCCGGGCAATGAGCGCGCGGGCCGCTGGCCCAGCGGCGGGCCCACCGAACATGTGCTCGACATTTGGAAAGCTGCAGCGCCACACTTGGACCTGCTGGCTCCGGATATTTATCTCCCGAAATACCAGCAAACCTGCGCCGCGTATATGCGCGCAGACAATCCCTTGTTCGTTCCTGAAGTCGGCTTCGTTGTGCACAACGCAGCCAACGCCTTCCTGACCTTCGCCGCGTTCGACGGATTGGGCTTCAGTCCTTTTGGAATCGACGAGGCCGTAGAGGACGGCAAGGTGACTGAGAGGGCCGCCGAATTCGAAGACACCTACCGGGTGCTACGGCCGCTACTGGACTTGATCGCCGCGAAACAGGGGAGTAAGGAGCTACACGCCATCGTTCAGGATGAAGATTGGGGGCAGGCTATCCGCTTGGACAGGAGCCTCGCGGCCGTCGTGGACTTCCCCAAGCCCTACACACCGGAAGGACCGCGGGGACGAGGGCTGATCGTCGAACTCGCCCCCGATGACTACGTGGTGGCGGGGGCCGGATTCAGGGTGGTATTTCGCGAGCTGACCGGCCCGCCTCGCGACGCCCGGTTCCTTTCCTTGGAGGAGGGCTCCTTCGAAGGCAAGCGCTGGATCCCCATGCGCCGGCTGAATGGTGATGAGTTGAACGTTGCGCTTCCTGAAAAGGCAAAGATCTTGCGCGTGCGCCTGCTGCGTGAGGGCGAACACTCTTCGCACTGAGTCGCCGACTCACGCCTTGCCGAGATAAGACTCGAATTGTTTCTGCCAAGCTTGGGGGGTGGTGTGAAGGGCGCGGCCGAGAACGCCGCCGAACAGATCGCCCGCGGCGCGTAAAGCGCTGCTGGCATAGCCAGTCACCGAGGGTTTGAACGCGCTCATGAATCCGTTGCCGCAGCGGTCGCAGAAAAATTCGAATTGATATCCCTTGTCCGTCGAATGGTCGGTATCGTTCTTCGTGAACTGAATTAAGGCCGTGGAAGATCTCCGTTGAATCTCGTGTGTGTCCTCGCCACATCCAAGTGGCGGCACTGTAATTCCATTATGCATGAGCTTTCAACGTCGCATCGCACCCAGAGCGGAATATCTTTCCACCGGCTGCGCAGCAGAACTGCCAAGCCCTGAGGTTTCACCCACCCATCGCCCCGACAGGCCCCGAGCATCCAACTCTCGGATGCCGGTGACATTTGGAATGGGACCCCTTTGGAAACGCCGGTCATTCCCGCGCAAGCGGGAATCCAGTCGTTCCAGAACAGATTCTCTGAGGTTTGCCGAGTAGATTCCCGTTTTCGCGGGAATGACCGCACCTTGGGGTGCCCATGCCTCGCAAACGACACCAGTGCCGACTCTCGACGCTGCGGTGCCGTTGCGCAGACCTTTTCATGTTATATTGAAAATTCGCCCGGTGCTTGCCATTGCCGGACGCCCAGAAGGTTTACCGTTGGTCGTCAAGGCATCGGCTCCTCCGAACACTTTCAACTGCCTGAGATTTTCGCCCGAGGTAACTCCCTCGAGCCGCCTGGATCATGGGGGGCCTTTGAACCGCACAAACCGAAGGTGGGAACAAACGAACCTGAAGGAGTTGGAAACTTGAGTGAAAAGAAACACTCTGAAGCGGGAAGCGGTGACGACCGCCGCCAATACGTGAATTTCGGATTTCACAAAGTCGATCCGGCCTGGCGACGGTTGCCCGCGGAGGACCGCAAGCGCGGTAAGTGCCAGTTCATCGAAGTCGTCAAGAGCTACGAACAGGATGTGATGGTCATCGCCTACTCCCTGGTGGGTATTCGGGGTGACTGCGACTTCATGCTGTGGCGCATCGGGCACGACCTCCTGGAGTTTCAGGAGATGACCGCGAAGTTGCTCGCGACCGATTTGGGCAAATACGTGACCACGCCCTATTCGTACCTGTCCATGACGAAACGGTCCATCTACGTGAACAAACATCAGCACCCCGGACAGGAAGGCACCCGGCTGAAGTTGATCCCCGGCCAGTTCCGGTACCTGTTCGTTTACCCTTTCGTCAAAAGCAAGGCCTGGTATCGCCTGACCAAGCACGCGCGCCAAGGCATGATGGACGAACACATTGAGATCGGCCACCGCTACCCTACGGTGCGCTTGAATACGACGTACTCGTTTGGCTTGGACGACCAGGAATTCGTCGTGGCGTTCGAAAGCGATAAGCCCGAGCACTTCGTCGATCTTGTCATGGAACTCCGTCACAGCGAGGCAACCAGCTACACCGTGCGCGACACTCCCACGTTTACCTGCGTTCACCGCGAGCTGAACGAGACCCTGGATTTGCTCGGAGGCTGATTTTCTGGCAGTCTATGGGAGTCCGCCAACAAGCCATGGGCCGGAGAAAACCCATCCCCCTACACCACCATGTCAGCCACAACCAAGTCCGCCAAGCACGCCGCTAAAACCAAAGCGAAAATCAATTACACCTCGCCCGGACGCGTGCAGAAAGTCTTTGCGGCGCTGGATGAGCTCTTCCCGCAAGCGCAATGCGCGCTGCGGCACCAGAACGCTTTCCAGCTTCTCGTCGCCACGATTCTCTCCGCCCAGTGCACGGACGAACGGGTGAACAAGGTCACGCCGGAACTTTTCCGCGAGTTTCCGACTCCCCAGGATTTTGCAGTGTTGCGGCAACCCGAATTGGAGCGCGAGATTCGTTCCACGGGCTTCTTTCGCAACAAGGCAAAGAACATCATCGGCGCCGCCACGAAGATCGTAAAGGATTTCGGTGGCAAGGTCCCACAGACGATGGATGCCTTGTTGACCCTCCCGGGCGTGGCACGGAAGACCGCCAACGTGGTGCTCGGAACTGCCTTCGGCATTGCGAGCGGCGTGGTGGTCGATACGCACGTCTTCCGGATCACACACCGCCTGAAGCTTTCCAGCCAGAAGACCCCGGAAAAGGTCGAGCAGGACTTGATCAAGCTCGTGCCGCAAGACCGGTGGATTTCGTTCGGACACCAGGTGATCTGGTTCGGAAGGAAAATCTGTGAGGCGCGCAAACCGCTCTGCGCCGAGTGCCCCCTGACATCCGTCTGCGACTCTCCGGACAAGACCGTGTAGGGACCCACCTGTCCGAGTCTGAAGGGGTCGGATGACGATGCCGCGGGTCGCGGGGATGGCGATTGGCGTCGCCTCCCCTTGGGAAGCCGACTGACAGGCAGCGTCTGGGCCAGCCCGCCAACTTTCCAAGTTCAATCCCGAAAGGAGAAAACAGGGAGGGACTTTGGGCCTAGCTGGTGGAAATGCCTTTCGTCATCTCCCGGGTAAGTTCCGGGGGAAGAAGGAAGGTCACCTTTTCTTCGACGGCCGTGATCTCTTCCACCTGGTCGACGCCCATCCTCTTGAAATACGCCACCACCTGTTGGACGAGGTATTCAGGAGCGGAAGCGCCCGCGGTGACGGCCACGCACTCGACACCCTCCAGCCAAGCAGGATCAATCTCCGCGGCATCTTCGATCAGGAAGGCCTTTGCTCCGGCGTCTTCAGCCACTTCACGCAGTCGGCGGGAATTGGAGCTGTTGTCCGAACCCAGCACCAAGACGAGGTCTGCTTCCTCGGCCATGAGCTTGACCGCGATCTGCCGGTTTTGCGTGGCGTAACAGATGTCGTCGCTGGCAGGGGTAAGCAATTTCGGAAATCGCCGCCGGAGGACTTCGATGATCACATTCGCATCGTCCACTCCCAAAGTGGTCTGGGTCGTTACCGCCACGCGGTCCGGATCCGGAACCTGTACATTTTCTGCTTCCTCGACGCTGCCGACGAGTTGAATCTGACCCGGCACTTCGCCCATGGTTCCAATCACTTCATCATGACCGGCATGCCCAACCAGAATGATGAAGCGCCCCTCGCGCGCATAGCGTATCGCCTCCCCGTGAACTTTCGTGACCAGCGGGCACGTGGCGTCGATGACCTTGAGATCCTTCGCAGCCGCTCGAGCTCGGACGTCTGGGGAGACGCCGTGGGCGCTGAAGATCGCCACCGCCCCTTCTGGAACCTCGTCGAGCTCGTCCACAAAGACCGCACCTTTGGCAGCGAGGGAGCGAATGACATATTTGTTGTGGACGATTTCCCTTCGGACATAAATCGGAGAGCCGAAACGCTGCAGCGCCAGGTTTACCACGTCGATGGCGCGCTCGACGCCGGCGCAGAATCCCCGCGGGTTGGCTAACAGGACTTTCTTCAACGGCATCTCAGTCGCTCGCTTAGCCCTCGATCCGGGAGGCAAACAACCCACCTTTGATTTTATCGGAATCGCCCAGGTTCGTCAAAATTCGATTATCATCGAATGTGCAGAGTGGGGCTCGCTACCCCTACAGCGGCATCGGCCAAGCACTCTCCGCTGCCGGGGCACCTAAACTTCGGGAAACTGACCGCACGACACCATGAAGGTCATATCCATCAACGTCTCGGAACCACGCGTCCTGGCCGCGGGCGGGGAACAGGTGGAAACAGGCATTCTCAAGACCCCGATGCCCGGGCGCATCCAGGTTGGCAAGCTGAACCTTCAAGGCGATCGCCAAGCCGATCTCTCCGTGCACGGTGGCCCGAACAAGGCGGTCTACGTTTATTCCTGGGAAAACACCTTGTTCTGGAAAACGGCGCTGCCGCGTGATGATTTGCGGCCAGGATCGTTCGGTGAGAATTTGACGGTGGAGGGTTTGCTAGAGGACCAGGTGGCCATCGGTGATGAGCTGGAGATCGGAACGGCGCGTTTCCAGGTGACCCAGCCTCGCCTGCCCTGCTTCAAGCTGGGTCTGGCGCTGGGTCTGCCGAGTTTTCCCAAGGCGTTTCTCGAGAGCGGGCGCACGGGTTTCTATCTTCGCGTGATGCAAGAAGGAACGATTCAGGCAGGGGATCCGATTCACCTGATCCCATCTCGCGAGGTCGCGTGGGTGACAATTGCAGAATTTGTGGAGATCTATCGGACTCAGCAAGCCAGCCGCGATCAAGTTGCGAGAATCTCCAGCCTCACCTCTCTGCCGCAGACCTGGAAAGATTGGCTGGCCCGAAAATTCCCTGAGGCGTGCAAGTAGCGCTCGCGCCATGCCACGTTCAGTTGTTCAGGACGCGCAGCCCGTGCTATCAATTCGGCCTAGGCCCTGGAGCCCCCTCACCCGCCCCGACTTGCCGGGGCATGCTCTCCCGCCACGGAGGGTCTTCGACCGCAAGGGAGAGGGTTAGAGTAGTGGTATGTGTGGGGAAAACCTCACGTTACGATATCCTCGCCGCCATCCACGCGGATGACGTTGCCCGTCATCCAATGCGTCTTGTCGCTCATCAGAGCGGCGATGGCGCCGGCCACGTCTTCGGGAGTCGTCAGCCGCCCGCCAGGATTCCGCAGCCGCGCAAACTCCGCCAGTTTATCGATCCCAGGAATCTTGCTGGAGCCGGGCGTGATGGTAACGCCGGCCTGAATGGCATTGGCCGTAATGCCATGGGGCAGGAGTTCATAGGCAAGCTGGCGGATGTGCGATTCCATGACCGCCTTGGCGGCGGAGACCGCGCCGTAGTTGGGAATCACGCTGTGCCCGCCCGCACTGGTCATGGCATAAATGCGGCTGCCGGAGCCCAGCATTTTTCTGCGGAACAACTCCTGCACCCAGTAAACCAGATTGTTCCCCATCACGTCCACAGTCATGTCCATCTGTTGTTGCGTCAGTTCTTCGTCGAGGGACTCCGCCAAGTAGGATTTCAGCGAGCCGAAAGCCACCGAATGCAGAAAGACCTTTATGAAGTGCTCGCCGCCGAGCTTCCTCCAGCAGTCCTGCATCTGGTTCAAAGTCTCCGCGCGTTTGGCGGGGTCGGCGGCGTTGATATTGAAGAACAAAACCTCGCGCCCGGTCCCGCGAATGCGCGCGATGACCTGTTCGACCTGAGGCATATTCGAGCGGCGATCAAAATGTACGCCAAAGATGTGGAGCCCGCAGCGAGCCAGCTCCAGACAGGTGGCGGCCCCAAAGCCGCTCGATGAACCAACAACCAGGCCCCACGGAATGGGGCTTGCAGTTTCCGCCATAATCCGCATTTCTCCGCCTAGTGGGTTTGCCCTTGACTGACCCTGTAATCCTGCTCGACCTGCGCGATAAGGCCAGGAGTCATCTCGCGCAGGAGTTGGGCACACGAGGCATTCAAGGCGCTGGCGACGCCCTCCACGCCGCGCTCCTGAAGGGGCGCCTCCGCTCGTTGTTGGCTCGACCAGATCACCTTGTGATCGCTCGTGCGCGTCAGCGACAGCTCCAAGGCGACGCGAACGTTGCCGCCCGCCTCGCGATCCACTTCCTCAAAACTGAGTACTCTCCCCACCAGCGTGTAGTCCAGGCGCTCGCGCGTCGGAAGCATGCGAACCTCGGCGAAGACGCCGGTGGACCCAAACCACTGGGCGGTGAATTCCGAGAGCATCGTAGCCGGGTCAGCGCCCCAACGATGATACTGATAGTAGTTCATCTGGGTGGGCGACACATAGTAGACGATGCGATCGTCACGGAGCATCTCCGGCGCGCGGAAGCGCTCCACACCCAGGACATAGCTGGTCTTCGGATCGTTGGAGGGAGGGGCAGCCGGGACCTGCAAAGTATAGTAATAGGTCTTGGGGACACCGCCGCACCCCACGGAAAGGACCGTCGCTAAAAGTCCCAAAGCCACCCACGCGCGGGTTTGAAAGCTAGGCTTCCACACGTTCGACGAGAATTCGACGGTCGTCACTTCCTCGATGCTCCATTCGGATTCTGACGCAAGGTATGGGGGCATTATCTCCAAGCTTCTCGCCCCATTCAACCAGAACCGTAGTTGCCTGGTCCACTAGATCTTCCAACCCCAGTGCGGCGAGGTCGCGTGGCTCCTCAATACGATACAGGTCGGCATGATAGACCTTACCGGTCGACCCGTATTCATGCACCAAGGTGAAGGAAGGACTGGTGACCTCATCTTCGCCTGCCGCACCCAAGCCCGCGACGATCCCCTTCGCGAGGGTCGTCTTGCCACTTCCCAACTCACCTTCCAGCAGCACCAAGCAAGGCGGCCGGAGGTGGGCGGCCAATTCCAGGCCGAAAGCTATGGTCTCCTCCGGTGAACGCGTCACGCGTTCGGCGAGCGTCGTCACGACACCGTGGGAGTCCGCAAGACCGCCAATCCGCCTCGAGCTCGCAGGACCCCCGGTCACTACAGATTACCTTCTGCCAGCAGTTGGTAAGCTCGCGGGACCCGTTCGAGAAGGTCCCCAGCCAACATGGAAGGCTGCCCTAAGTCCGCGGCGGCCAGGTCGCCCGCCAGACCATGCAAGTATACAGCAGCCGTGGCGACTTCGCTCGGCACACGGGTGGAAAATTGTGCCAGAAGCCCGGCAATCAAGCCTGTCAAGACATCGCCTGTCCCACCGGTGGCCATACCTGGGTTGCCCGTGGGATTGACCCAGACCTGTCCAGAGGGGCCGGCGATCAGGGTCCGAAATCCCTTCAGCACCAGCGTCAAGCCATATCGTTGCGAGAATTCGCGAGCCACTTCCACACGCTGGGCCTGAATCTCCGCGGTCGCCTTCCCTGTGAGGCGCGCCATTTCACCGGGATGCGGCGTGAAAACCGTTGTGCCTGTTGGCCGGGTGTCATTGCGGAAACTGTTCATAGTGCCCGCAAAGGCATTCAAGCCATCCGCGTCCAGAACGAGAGGCAGCGAGCATGTGTTGACGAGGGTTCGCACCAGTTCCGCTGTCTCCGGATGCGACCCGACCCCTGGCCCCACGGCCAGCACAGATTTCCCCGCCAGAAGCTTGTCCAAGCGCCCGTAATCCAAGGCGCGAAGGGAGATGGTGCCCTCTTCCGTCTCCGGCAACGCCTCCGTCATAAATTCCATGCCCAGCGCTGCCACGATGGGCAGCGCACTCTTGGCCGTCGCCACGGTGACCAACCCCGCGCCCGCGCGCAAAGCAGCTCGGGCTGTCATGGCCGCAGCGCCGGTTTTCCCGATCGAGCCTGCCAGGATCAGGACGTGGCCGTAGTTTCCCTTGTGCGCCGTCATCCGTCTCGGCTGCCCAATCCAAGCCACGTCCTGCTGGCACGCATAATTCAAGGAGAGTCCGGGATCGCTCTCCAGGGCTTCGCTTGGCGTCCCAATCTGCTTCACCACCCACTCGCCCACTTGCTCGCAGGCGGGCGGAAACACGTGGGCAACCTTAGGAGCCGTGAAAGTCACCGAGAAGTCCGCGCGCACGTTTTCACCGATCAGCTTGCCTGTGTCCGCCGAGATCCCCGACGGGAGATCCACCGCCAGCACGCGTGCGGCGGGGAATTCCTTGTTGATATCTCGAACGACTTCGAGAAGGAATCCTTCCAGCGGTTTCGCGAGCCCCGTTCCCAGCAAAGCATCGACAAACAGGGTGGTGTTTTGCAGAGAAGCCTTTAGGGTTCGCCACGTCTCCAGGCCTTCAACGACCTCCGGTTGGCCGGAGGCTCGGAGCCGCTGGTAGTTCACGGCTGCGTCGCCCCGCAAACCCTCGGCGTCTGCGAAGAGGAGGACACGTGGCTTCAGCCCCTGGTCACGAAGCAGGCGAGCCACCACCATGCCGTCACCGCCGTTGTTGCCTTTCCCGCAAAGGATCACGACACGGTGTGGCTCGAGTGGCGCAAGGCGCGTGGTGAGGGACTCCACCACGCCACGGCCAGCATTCTCCATCAGAGTGAGGCTCGGAACAGCAAACCGCTCCGTCGTAAGGCGATCGATCCGCTGCATCTCGGAGGCAGTGAGAATCTTCATGGTACAAAAGTGCGGCCCGGAAAACGGGGTAGGGGCGGGGCAACCCCCGCTCAAATCGATGTTGCCACAATGGGAAAACCGGGCGGAGTCGTCTGTCCCCCCAACACCCTCAGAGCATCCATCCCCCGCTGACGTTGAGCACCTGGCCGGTGATGAAGGCCGCTTCCTCCGAGGCAAAGAACTTCACCGCTTCCCCCACGTCACGACCGGTTGCGGGGCGACCCACAGGGAAGCGCGCGTCCGTCAGGCGTCGGGCTTCCTCCAACGACAGTTCCTTCTCGTCGATCACGGGCGGGTTCACGACGTTGGCCGTGATCCCGTTGCGCGCCTCTTCCAGGGCCACCGAACGGGTGAAGGCCACGATGCCGGCCTTGGCGGCAGAATAGGCGGAAATTTTCGCCTGCCCAAAGGCGCGCTCCGCACCCACTGCACCCAGGCTGATGATGCGTCCCCACTGCTGCCGGCGCATGAAGGGCAAGGCAAACTTGGTCGCGTAGAACACACTGTAGAGGTTCGACGCGATCACGGCGCGCCATTCCTCCACCGTTGAATCGACGACGGGCTTCCACTCGAATTCGCCGACGTTGTTCACCAGGATATCAAGCCTCCCGAAGTGCTTGGCAACGGCATCGACTAATTCCTTTACCCGCCCAGGGTCGGTGACTTCCGTGGCCAAAGCCAGACCTTCCGCGCCCAGCGCGCGAAGATCCGCTACTACTTTCTGGGCGCCCAACTTATTGGTTCGATAAGCCACTGCCACTCGCAGGCCGACGCGACCCAGCGTCAGGGCGATTTCCTTGCCAATTCCACGCGAGGCGCCCGTTACCAGGGCAACACGATTGCGGAGAGCCACTCTTACACTCCTCGATCAAGGGATAAACAAGAGAGTTTATCGGAGTTCACCGCGGTCGGCAACGGCTGACAGCGCGTTCATTCCACGGCCCGTGCCAGAACCAAGGTCATATCATCCTGAAGGTCCGGGCTGCCCGTCCACTCGTCCACGCTGCGGTAGATTTCCTCCACCAGGGTCTCCGGAGAAGCATTCAGCGCACGCCGTGTAACTTCAAGAACTCGCGATTCCCCGAACTGTTCTCCGTAGATATTCTCAGGTTCACTAATGCCGTCTGTAAAGGCCACCAAAAGGTCGCCAGGTGCAAGTTGGACCTCTCCCTCCTCGTAGAGAGTGGAGGGAAACAGCCCAACGACCGTCCCTCCGGCGCGAAGACGCTCGATCTTGTTACCCTGAAAAAGGATGGGCGGAATATGACCGGCGTTGGTGTAAGAGAGTTTGCGGGTCCGGGCGTCATAGATCGCAAAGAAAAACGTCACGTATTTCTCCAGCGGCGTATTCTCGTAAAGCTGGCGATTCAAGCGATCTACCATCTGGGCAGTCGAAAACTCCATGGGCTGTGAACTGTGGCCAAGCGCGAAGCCATCGTAAAGCTGCGCGCGCAGCGCCGATTGAATCGCTGCCATCAACAGTGCCGCGGAGATTCCTTTGCCGCTGACATCCCCCAGAACCACCCCCACTCGGTGTTCGTCCACGTTCAGGAAGTCGTAATAATCGCCGCTCACCGAGCGTGCAGCCTTACAGACGCCGTGAAGTTTCAGACCCGGTATTTCCGGCGCAGACTGGGGGAAGAGTTGCCGTTGCACTTCCCGCGCAATCTCGAGCTCACTCTGTAGCCGCAATCGGTCCTGCGATTCCAGCAGCAGCCGTTCCACCGAGGCCGTCATGCTATCAAAAGCTTCACCCAGCGCGCTCAACTGATCGCGGGAGAGCATGTGAATCCGATAGGAGAAATCGCCGGCTTTGACCCGCTCGGTGGCGTCATAAAGCTTGTCGACAGTCCCCGTTATCGAGCGCGTCAGCCGGATGCCGATCAGTAGCGCTGCGGCTTCGATGACCAGAAAAATGATCGCCACAGCTTTGAATGCATACACCCAGATCTGGGAATACTCACCAAGGGTAGCCAAAAGCCGGCTGTTGAGTGCGGCAATCCTGGATGTCACGTACACGAAGGCTGGCTGAACGGCCCGCTCCTCTCGATCCCCTGCCCAAAGAGTCGGATCCAGTGACGAGGCGCCGAACACGGCAAAATCCAGGAGATTGACAGGGTCCGGAAGCTTTACAGCTTTGGAGCTGATCGCGCCACTCTGGACGTAGACGCCTTCGGGGGTCTCCACGCGGAACCCTGCGTGTGATGCCTCATTTGCCGGAGCAGATTTGGTCATGACCACGCCCACTGGACCAATCCCCTCTCCCACTATATCCAACAGTTCGGGAGTCAAGGGTTCCGAGAGGATGAGCGCCAAATCGCCTGCTGGCGTCTTGGTTCGTTCCACAGATCGCAAGGCAATGTGCCCGTTGTCCACAACGATCCCAGCGAATTCGTCTCCTTTCATCCAGCTCGGTACGGTCACCGGGTTATCCACCGGCTTGCCGTCCATGAGGAAAGAGCGGGTGGCGCCTCCCAGGCGCAGCGTGATGACCAGTCCGGGGTAGCTGCTCGTATGGCGGACCAACTCGGTAACGTAGAAATTTCGAATCGCGTCCAGCATGACTTGCGGCGATTTTTCTCCGGTAAACCGCGCTGCGTGGAGCACCACGCGGTTAACCTGCTTGATTTCGTCAAAGCGTTCTCGCAGCCGCAGGCCAACCAGGAAGGCCGCGAACTGCCCATTGATGATGAAGGCTCCTAAGGCGACCAGCAGGAGGATGAGGAGTACGGGGACGAAGGCAATGAAAGCGTAAGCCACCACCAGGCGCCGACGAAGTCGCCAGAGCACGCGGCTCCGGACAAACCCCAAGAGGCGGGCGAAGTAGTAGACGCCCCCCACGAGCACGCAAACCCAGAAAAGCAACCAAAGCAGTCCCGGAACACCCCCCGCCGCGCGAGTCAGCCGGTCGGCGACCCAAAGGGCAGCGCCGTAGGCCAAGGCCCAGACCGTAAACCGAGCCATGCGGCGAGTCCGATATTCCTGGAAGAGGAGTTGGAACACCACGGTGAGCATATCAGGGGATCAAGGATTAAACCAGTGGCCCAATGTTTGAGCCCGGCGATAGGGGCGGGGTTTGCCCCGCCCAAATCGCCGACTGTTAGGGCAGGGCTTCCTGTGCCCAACGTTGAAATAACAATCGGGCGCGGTCGGGACAGGGCTTGCCTCGCCCGACTTGCGGGCGGTCGTTGGCCCTCCCGATCAGAAAACCCGGGCGCCGCAAGACCAGGGGCGCAGCAAGCCGCGCCCCTACGTTTTCACTGGGGCGACCGGAGTGGTGGGACCTCCGGCCTGCTCCATCTTCTCTGCATTCTGCAACACGCTGTGACGGCGGCTGTAACTGAAATAGATGACGAGGCCAATAGCCATCCACACGAACAAACGAATCCAGGTATCAGCAGGCAAGCCCAACATCTGCCCGCTACACACGATCATCGCCAGCGGACCGACCACCCAGACCAACGGCGTGCGGAAGGGGCGACGAATTTCCGGGTGTGCCTTGCGCATCACCATCACGGAAGCGCTAACGATCACGAACGCCAGTAAGGTTCCGATGCTTACCAATTCCCCCACGATTCGCAGTGGCAGCAGGCCACCTGCCAGGGCCACGCACACCCCCGTCAGGGCCGTGCTTTTGTAGGGCGTGCGGAAGCGCGCGTGGATGTGGCCAAAAGCCTTGGGAAGAAGGCCGTCATGCGCCATGGAATAGAACACACGCGTCTGGCCCAGCATCATCACCAGGATGACCGCCGTGGTCCCAAGCAGCGCCCCCATCTTGACGATCGGAGAAAGCCACCAGCTCGCCGGGGTTGAATCAATGGCGAGAGCCAGCGGATCCGGTACATTCAGTTGCCGGAAGGGCATCAAACCCGTCAGGACCAGAACCACGGCAATGTAAAGAAGCGTGCATATCCCCAAGGAGCCCAGAATGCCAATGGGCATGTCGCGTTCGGGGTTCCGAGCCTCTTGTGCCGCTGTGGAGACGGCATCAAACCCGATATAGGCGAAGAAAATAACCCCAGCTCCGCGCAATACTCCCGTGAAGCCGAACTCACCGAAGGTTCCCTGGTTGGCAGGAAGGAACGGATGCCAGTAAGCTCGATTCACGTAGAGGGCGCCGACCACGATGAACATCACGACCACGCCGAGCTTTACCACTACAATGAAGCTGTTGAAGTTTGCGGATTCACGGATGCCGATGATGAGCAGCATCGTGATGAGAGCAATGATGAAGGCTGCCGGAAGATTGAAGTAGGAGTGAACAGACGTGCCGTCCGCCAGCCTCACCGTTTCCCAGGGACTCTTGCTCAGCTCTGCGGGAAAAGGAATGTGCAGGGTCTTTTGCAGGAAGGACACCAAGTAACCCGACCAACCGATGGAAACGGTGGTGGCGCCGACCGCATACTCGAGAATCAAATCCCAGCCGATAATCCAAGCGAGGAATTCCCCGATGGTGGCGTAGGAATAGGTGTAAGCGCTCCCGGCTACGGGGATCATGGATGCGAATTCGGCGTAGCAGAGCCCGGCGAAGGCGCATCCTACGCCCGAAAGGATGACGGAAAGCACCAGAGCCGGCCCGGTGTGTTGCGCCGCCATGCCACTCAGGACAAAGATGCCGGCCCCGACGATCGCGCCGATGCCGAGGGATGCCAGCGCCAACGGGCCAAGGGTGCGCCGCAAGCCGTGCTCAGATTCCGCCGCCTCTTCGCGCAAGAGCTCGAGGCTCTTTTTCGTCCACAAACCAGGCATGTCGCCTCCTTCAGTTCCCCGCGGAAAGATTCTCCCCATCTGCGCGCGCGCCACACACGGTGTCAACTCACTACTCAGGCAAACTCCCACCCGCTGCCGAAACTGCTTCCCGGCTGGGCCCGCGCCGACGCCAGAGATAATAGACCGGAATGCCAATTGCAACGATACTCAACCCGGCGATACTGCGCAGAGCTTTGTGCGTCAGCAAAGCCCATTCAACAAACGACGCAAAAGCGATGTAAAGCAGCGGGAGGACCGGATAACCCCAGGCCCGATAGGGACGCGGCGCCTCCGGGCGTATGCGCCGCAGCCGAAAGATGCCCGCAATCGTCAGAATATAGAACAGAACGACAGCAAAAATCACATAGTCGAGCAATTCGCTATAGGTCCCGGTGAGCGTCAAAAGCGCGCCCCAAACCGCCTGCACCAGCAGCGACACCGCCGGCGTATGGTACTTGGGGTTCACGTTCCCCACCGAGGAAAAGAAAAGGCCGTCCTTGGCCATCGCGTAATAGACACGCGCGCCGGCCAAAACCATGCCGTTCATGCAGCCAAACGTGGAAATCAAGATAGCGGCAGCCATGAGTCCCACTCCCCTTCCGCCCAGCATGGCCTGCGTGGCCGCGGTGGCGACGCGGTCCTCCGCCGCATACTGAATACCCCGCCCCAGCAGCCCGCCCTGGGGCGACCCGAAGAAGGGCAAGGCACGGTAATAGGCCCAATTGCACGCAAAGTAGATCGTGCAGACTACGGTCGTTCCCAGGAAGAGCGCCAGGGGCAGATGACGTTTGGGATTGATTACTTCTCCACCCGTAAAGGTGACATTGTTCCAGGCATCGGAGGAAAACAGCGGGCCGACGAGCGCCACAGAAACCACCGTCAGGGTCACCACATCCCAATGGGCGCCCTGCCAGAACCCCTGCTGCGATGGCACAGGAACCGAGTGTCCAAGCGCCCACCACACGCCCAGCGTCACCAATCCCAGCAGCGCTCCGACCTTGAGAATCGTGAAGAGATTCTGAACCCATGCGCCGACGCGCAACCCGAAGACATTCAGCACACTCAAGAAAACCAACGCCAGGATTGCCGTCAATTGTTGAGATGAAACCGTGAGGGCAATCCGGTGGCCGAAGACTGCCAGAGTCCCAAGGTTCAGCAGAATATTGCTGGCAGAAACCCAGGGAGCAAACACTCCCAGGAATTTGCCGAAGGCCACCGCGACAGCGGCAACTGTCCCGGTTTGAATGACCAGGAAGAGCGTCCAGCCGTAGAGGAATCCGGAAAGCGGACCGAAGGCTTCGCGCAAGTAAACATACTGGCCGCCGGCCTTCGGCATCATGCCCGCCAGCTCGCCGTAACTCACCGCCGCGATCATCGTCATCAGGCCGCTGATCACCCAACTGAGAAAGAAAAGGCCCGGCGAGCGAACTTGGCGGGCGACGTCGGCAGCCACGATGAAAATCCCTGAGCCGATCATCGACCCCATCACAATGGTGGTGCAATCAAGCAGGCCGAGGCCCTTTACGAGGTCGGAGGAAGGTGGGTTGGAGGTTGTTGTCGAAGATTTCGCCATAGGTTAGTGAGTCTGAGAGTCCGGGGTCAAACAACCAGGGCGTTCAGAAATTCTTCTGCGCGCTTGCCGAGATCCGGTGCGTTCAGCAGCCCGCGAATCACTGCCACGGAATCCGCACCGGCCTCCGTCACCGCTCGCGCGTTCTGGACGGTGATGCCGCCGATCGCCACCAGCCGCTTGCGGGTGGCCTGGCGGGCTGCGCGCAAACCGTCGAGGCCCACAACCGCGTCAGGATTCTCCTTGCTGGCCGTGGGGAATACAGGGCCGAAAGCAATGTAATCCGCCGAAGAGTGGTCCGCTTCCCTCACCTGCTCCAAGACGTGGGTGGAATAGCCGACCCATTTGCCGCGGCCCAGAATGCTGCGCGCGCATTCCACGGGCAGATCTTCCTGGCCCACGTGCACGCCATCGGCATCGACGGCGCACACGATGTCGGCACGGTCGTTGACAATGAAGATGCCCTTGGACTGGCGCACATACGCCGCCACCCGCTGCGCACTCGCACAGAGCTCGCCGGAAGACGCGCGTTTGTCCCGGAGTTGAATAAGCCGGACGCCCGCCGCAAGCAGGATCGCCGCCACGTCCACGGGGGAACGGCCAATCGCCTGAGCAGGGTCAATTATGGCATAGAGGCGTGGGATTACAGGCTGCATGACTCCGTAAGCGCCCCGTCTCAGGAGGAGTTCTCGCCATCGCGGGCGAAGCGACGCAAGAAGTGCGTGTCGAAGTTCCCGGCCTGGAAATCAGGGTCGGCCATGATTTTTCGCTGAACCGGAACGGAAGTGGAGATGCCCTCGATGATGAACATTTCGAGAGCTCTCGACATGCGACTGATGGCCTCCTTGCGGTCCTGGCCGTGCACGATGAGCTTGGCGATGAGCGAATCATAGTAAGGCGGGATCACCGATTCCGCATAAGCGGCCGTGTCAACCCGCACGCCCGTGCCGCCGGGCTCGTGGAAGACCGTCACCTTTCCGGCCGAAGGGGCAAACGTCTGCGGGTTTTCCGCGCAGATGCGGCACTCGATGGAGTGTCCGCGCAGCCCAAGGGTCTCACCCTCGAAGGGGACGTGGCCACCCGCGGCGATCAGGATCTGTTGCTTCACCAGATCCAGCCCGGTCACCATCTCCGTTACCGGATGCTCCACCTGAATGCGCGTGTTCATCTCCAAGAAACAGAGGTTGCGGTTCTCGTCCATCAGCAGTTCGACGGTGCCGGCGCTGGTGTAGCCGACCTCCTGCAGGGCCTGCACGATCTGATGACCGACGCGTAGCCGGGTTTCCCTATCGATCTGAGTGGAAGGTGACTCCTCCACCAGCTTCTGATGCCGGCGCTGGATCGTGCATTCGCGCTCGCCCAAGTGGACGACCCTCCCGTGCTGGTCGCCGAGAATCTGGAATTCAATGTGCCGGGGTGACGTAACGTACTTCTCCAGATAGACATCCGGAGTTCCGAAAGACGACGCCGCCTCATTCCGCGCAGTCTGCAGAAGATGGGGCAATTCCTCCGCCGATTGCACAATCCGCATCCCGCGGCCGCCACCGCCCGCCGCCGCTTTCACCATCACCGGGTAGCCGATGCGCTCGGCCTCCTGGAGAGCTACTTCCTCGGACGGGATCACTTCCGAACCCGGCAGCACCGGAAGCCCTAACTCCGCCATTCGCGCGCGCGCGCGATTCTTGTCGCCCATCAGACTGATGACATCCGGCTTGGGGCCGATGAAGGTGAGATTCGAAGCTTCGCAAACGTCCGCAAAGTAGGAACTCTCCGCCAGGAAGCCATAACCGGGATGAATGGCTTCGGCGCCGGTAATCTCTGCCGCGGAGATTATGCTGGCCACATTCAGGTAACTCTCCGAGCTGCGTGGCGGGCCGATACAGACGGCCTCGTCGGCGAACCGCACGTGCAGCGAATAGCGATCGGCTTCCGAATAAACTGCGACGGTCCGAATCCCCAACTCCTTGCAGGCGCAGATCACCCGCAGCGCAATTTCCCCGCGGTTGGCAATCAGGATTTTCTTGAACATCGGCGCTGCAGTTTCAGTCCGTCAGCGCTCTCCCTCGAGCTCTTGCACCCGAGGCTGACGGCTGGCCCGACAATCTCTGCTACTTCTTATGCGAGGGTTCGATGGCGAACAAGGATTGGCCGTACTCCACCGGCTGGCCATTTTCGACGTAGGTGCGAACAATCTCCCCTGCCACCTCGGCTTCCAACTCGTTCATCAACTTCATGGCTTCAATGATGCACAGCACCTGTCCGACCTGCACCGTATCCCCCACCTTGACGAAGGGAGGAGCGCTGGGAGCAGGCGCCGCGTAGAAGGTCCCCACGATGGGGGATTTCATGATGTGAAGACCCTCGGTCGATTCTACCGCCGGTTCGGGTGTGCCCGTAGCAGGCGTGGGAGCAGGAACCGCCACCCCCGGTGGTGCAAGGGACGGGGTGACCATCACGGGGGCGGTGGCAGGAGCATATCCGTTCGCGCTGGTGGGATCCGCGACGTGCACGTCTCCGCGCCTAATACGGATCTTGACGCCCTGCTGCTCCATTTCGAATTCGGTGATTTCCCTTCCCGCCAGAAGGTCGAGCAACTGCTGGATGTCTTCCAGGCTCCAGACCCGGCCGGGGCCCGGAGCGTTGCGCGTGGAATTCTTGCCGGGCATTCGTTTGCTCCCTTGCTGCTAACTTATGACCCAGCGCTCTTTCGAGGCTGGCGTGAGGACCTCGGGGTCGTCCGGCCCCACGAGCACGGTATCCTCGACACGGATGCCGCCCCATCCTTCCATGTACACGCCCGGTTCGACCGTAACCACGGACCCCGCCCTCAGGCGGGCGGTCTCACCCTTGGCCAAGCGCGGCCTTTCATGAATCTCCAGGCCCACCCCGTGGCCGGTGCTATGTGTAAAATACCGGGCGAGCCCGCGCTCGGCCAGGATGCGCCGTGCGGTGGAATCGACATCGCCCGCTTTGATACCGTCCCGAACAGAATGGACAGCTCCGCTCTGGGCTTTTACCACCGCGGCGTAAAGGCTCCGAACGCGGCGACTCGGTTCACCCAAGAATACAGTCCGCGTCATGTCAGCGGCATAGCCTCGCAGTATAGCACCGAGGTCGAGGATAACCAACTCACTTTCTTGCAGCGACTTAGACGAAGGGCGCGCGTGCGGGTGGGCTGCTCGTGGCCCTGAAACCACAATGGTCTCGAAGGCCGCGCCTTCCGCGCCCTTCTTACGCATCCGGTACTCGACCTCAGCCGCAAGATCACGCTCCTTCATTCCAGGCCTGATACAGGCGAGGAGGTCAGCGAAAACCTCGGCTGTCACTCGCCCGGCGCCGCGCATCACCTCAATTTCGCCCCTATCCTTCACCACCCGGAGTTCCTCGATCAAGTCTCCGGCAGGCCTCAGTCGAACCCTGCGGCCGACCTCCGTGCGAAGCTGCTCGAATTGCGCGCAGGTGAAATTCGAGGCCTCGTACGCAAGCCCTCGCGCCGCATTCTTTCCCAACCAACCTGCCGTCCCTTTAAGAATTCCCTTCTTTTCTTCGATCACGTCAACGCCGAAGGCCTGCTCACGAGCCTGGAGTGTATAACGGGGGTCAACCCACAGGATTCCCTGGCGGGGTCCAAAAAGAGCCATGCCTGCGCTGCCGGTGAAACCTGTCAGGTAGCGAACATTCACGAGGTTCGTGACCAGAAGGAAGGGAATCCGGCGCGCTTCCATCAGAGCGCGGAGCCGCTCCTGGCGGGCACGGAATCCGGATGAAGGGTGTTCTGCGGGCATGGGCAGAGACAAAAAGAAAGAAGGAGGAGACCAAGGTCTCCTCCTTCTATCAGCAGTCGACGTAGGACAATCGTGCCGTGCAAAAGTTAGCTGGCCAGTACCTTCGGTGATACGAAGAAGAGCAGCTCCTTGTCGGTGTCTTGGACGTTACTCGACTTGAACAAATGGCCGAGGATGGGAATGGTGCCCAGCCAAGGTACATACGTGGCGGCCTTGCTTCGCGAGGTCACGGTAATGCCTCCGAATACCACTGTACCGCCGTCGGGAACCATCACCTGCGTCGTTGCGGACTGAGTATCGATGTTGGGGCCGGCATTGGTGATCACCGCACCCACGGCGGCGTTGGTCACCCTAATGATCATGAAGATGTTGCCGTCATCCGTCACCTGCGGGGTGACGGTAAGCTCCAAGGTGGCATTCACGTACTGAACGGCGATCGTGTTGTTGATATTGGTCTGAATGGGAACCTGCGTGCCCTGCATGACCATTCCCTGCACGTTGTTTTGTGTCACGATCGTGGGGCGGGAAATAGTCTTCGCCTCGTCGCGCTCCTCTGAGGCGGCGATGACCGCGTTGATCAGATAGCGGGATGAGGCGTTTGAAATTGCTATGGCGCCAAACCCGGCCGCGCCGGTCGGCGTGATCGTCTGGGCGGGAGGGGCTGGGAAGGTGACATCGGGTGTGATCTGTGCCCCGGTGCCCGTCGCGCCGCCAATCAGGGTCGAACCTTGGGGAGTGCGCGCGGCCCCGGAGAGCGCCGAACTCAAGGCGCGAGTGAAGTTGGCGGTAGCCAGCACGACCCGCGCTTCGATCGAGACTTGCTTCGCCCTCTTGTCGAGTTTGGCAATGATGCTCTGAATGATGGGGATCTGCGACTGGATATCAGAAATAATCAGCGTGTTCGCGCGCTCGTCCACCAGAACCGTGCCGCGGCGGCTAAGAGCGCCGCCTCCGGCCCAGGACTTAAGCAAGGTCTGGATGGCCGCAGCTTTGGCGTAATTGATGGGCTGGAAGACACTCACCAGCGGCGCAGCGTCTTGACGCGCGGCGGCCAGTTTCATCACCGACTCCTGCTCCGCCGTCAGCGTTTCGACTTTGGCAATCCGCAGGACGTTACCTTCCAGGGTCTTGCCCAGACGGTTGTTCTTCAAAACGATGTCCAGGGCTTGGTCCCAGGGCACCGAATCGAGCACCAGGGTGACGGTGCCGCTCACGTTCGGATCGACGATGATGTTCAGGCCGCTGATTTCATGAACTAGGCGGAAAAAGTCTTTCAGGTCAACGTCTTTCAAGTTGAGCGAGATAGGCTCACCCGTGAACTTTTCCTTCTCCTCACCGGTGGGGTTGACGCTGCCGGGAGAAGTTCCCTGCGCAGCCAGCGGTAAAGCTTGCTGTTTGCCGGTGGTCAGTGTGCGGGCGGCTTGCTCAGCTCGCAGCGCCTCCGGGGTCTCACTAGAAGCAATCGGAAGCGGCGCTGCCGCTACCTGCTTGGAGCTTTCCGCAGGAGGTAAGGTGCTCTGGACATCCGGCTTCGTGGTGTCCAGGGCCGTCGCCTGCAGAGGAACGGTTGCCACGGGTTTCCGGTCAATCACTGCGGTCCGAGGCTCCAGAGCGCTGGCCTTGGTGACTGTGACCGGAACCGTCGCAGCAGAAGCCGCCGGCGCAGGCTTTGCTTCTGGCCGCCTCGTTTCCGGTGCCGGAGCCGTGGTTTTGGCTGTGGAGAGCGCAGGCTTCGTCATGCCGCGCGGGCGCAGCTCAATGCGGACTCCACCCGGTGTGGTGTGGACGTCGAAGGCCGGATCGCCGTTCAAGTCCGCGACCACGCGAACAACGGGCGAGTCCTTTTCGCGGAACTGCCCGATGCGAACGCCCCGGAGAACCAAGGTGTCAGCAGCGTAAGATTTCTGGTGAGACGCGGTCTGGGCGCCTTCAATATCCACTACCAAGCGCGCCGGGTTCTTCAGGGTCATCACATGGTAACTCGCCGTCCGGGAAGTGGAAACATCCACGAAAGTCTCGCCGGACTCACGCTTGTCGAAAGTCACGTTTGAGACCATTACAGACCCGCGGGCAGACGCCGGAGAGGCCGCGTGAGCAGCCGCTACGGCAGGAGAGGTTGCGGGTGCACCGAGCGGGGAGGCCACAACCGCCGGGCTGGCGGATGCCGTCTTCCCGAAGAGCAACCGCAGGGCTGCACTATCCCGTTGGATGACGAACGGCTCGGCTCGCCGGGTGTTCACCTGGACGCGGACGACCGATTGGCCAGAGGCGTCCTGGTACTGCAGGAGCTTGTAGCCCGACATCAGCGGGCTCGACCAAGACCCGCTGCGGGGAACGCCGTCAATCTTGGCGCCCGCGAGGTCGATGAAGAGCACGTCGGGAGCAGCCTGGACGGTCTTATAAGCATAAGTGCCGTCCACGCGCAGAACCAGTTCCTCGCACGGGGGACCTGCGGAGACGGTGACCGCCTTCAGAGTCGCCACCTCCGAGGCCGCCCAGGCGCGACCTGCCGGGGCGCGGGCCATGCCGAGCGTCAACCCTGTCATCGTCAGCAACACAATTGCGTATCGTCTCATCTGCCTTCTCCCGGAGCCGAACCCAGTCGCTTGACCACTTCACGAGTCGACACTCGCCCATTCTGGTCGAGAACGTTCTCCTTGAAGTAGACCGCGTCCGGCGTGATCTTGCTGACTACGCCGTTGTATACCGCGTCGTTGTTCTTTAGGAAATAAGCCCGTTTCGTTTCGTTGGTGACAACGGCGATCATCTTGTTGTTTGTATCCTCACGAACGACCCCCTGGAGTCTCAATTGCGAAATGATCAAACCGCGAGTCCCCGGCGGCAGCGGCCCCGCGGCGGATTCCGGAATGCCCTCCGCACCCTTCGTGCCAGGAGGCGGAGGAAGCTTGAACGGGTCCCGCTTGCCGGTAACCATCTCGGTCGTGGGGGTGGTTTCCGCCGCACGCTTGGACTGAGCCGGAGCCTTGGCGCGCTGTTGCGGCGGGATGTTTTCTGTCCTCTGCACGGTTTCCTGCATCCTCTTGGCGTTCTGCAACGCACGCATCGCGGGCTGTTGTCCCGCCCTGCCCTGCGGGATTCCCACACCCAATACGAGGGCAGCCAGAAGCAGCAGACGAGTTGCTGAGATCCTTTGAGTGCATCGAAACCTATGGTTAGCCATTGTCCTTATCCTGCCCACTATTTCCCTTTGGGACGTGCTGGCGCCGTGGCTAGAGGCTTATTGTAATAGGTCGTCAGCGTGCAATTCGCCCCTACCGTCTCGCTGGGAAAAACGGTGTAGCTCCCCATGCCACCCCCCTCCGGACTGCCCAGAGTGAGGCCTGAAACGCTCACAATGCGCTGTTCATGCGCGAGCCGACCGAAGAAGTTCACCAAGCTGTAGTAGGTCCCGTCCAGGCGCATGGCGAAAGGCATTTCGACGTAGAAATCGCGCGTCACCTGGGGCTTGGGAATGAAGGTTCGGAGGTTGATGTTGGTACTCGAACCCGCCGCGAACACCGATTTCATGAACTCGTCGGTCGCTTGCTCGTCGGGAACAATGGAACGGAGCGTTTCCAACTGCTTTTCCAGTTGCGCAATGCGGTTCAAATACTCCGTCTGCTGCTGGCGGAAAGCTTCGTTCTTGTCGTTCTCCGCTTTGGTCTTGGCCACTTCCCTGTCTAATCTGGCGCGCTGGTCGTTCAAAGGCAGGACGTAATACCAGAAAGTGGCGCCCGCCATAGCGACCGCCAGTCCAATGAAGACCACTCCCTGAACTGGAACTGGAAGCGCACTAAAGCTCTTGGCCATCTTCTATTCCCTCTCCTACTGCAGGTGGACCGTAGGCCGCGCGACGGGACCAGGCGGCGCTTCCACCCGCTGCGCTGCGGGCTGCGGGGTGGCCGCAACAGTCGCCGTGGGCGATTTGACCAGACAATCCAGGGTGAACTTGTAAGTGAGGCGATTGTGCTGGTCATCCTGATAGAACTGCTGCAACTGCACGTCATCGAAGTAGCCGGATCTCTTCATATAGGCCAGGAGGTTTGCCAGGGACTCCACCGTCCCGGACTGCCCTTTCAGCACCAGACGGTCAGCCGTGGGAGACACCGTGTAGAGGTAAACGTCGCTGGTCCGGTTAATGACGTCGCCCAAGGCCGTCATCATTTCGACGGGCCCGACGCGGCTGGTCTGCAAGGCCTGGATGGTATTGATGCGCGTCTCGAGGTCCTTGAGATGTTGCTGGTATCTCTCGTTCTGTGACTTCACCATGGCCAATTCGGTCTGCCGGATCTTCTCCTGCTTCGACTTCTTCTCGAGTTCTGCGATTTGATTGCTCCAGATCTTGTAGATGATGCCCACGATCGCAAAGCTGACGATCACCGCACCGACGAACGTCAGCGCCTGGAAGGCTTTCGTCGCCGGCGGGCCCGTCACGGCCTTGATCGGAGGTGGCGCGACTCCCAGTAGGTTGATCTTGATCATGGCTAGTCAAAGCTCCTCAAAGCCAGCCCCACCGCAACGCTCATGCGGGGAGCGACTTCGTCCACGTAGCCGACGTCAAATTTCTTGGGATCGACGAGCGTCCTTTGGAACGGGTTGATGACATCCACGGGAATGTTGAATTCCGCTTTGAGCTGATCGACCAGACCTTCGGTCTTCGCTGTCCCGCCGGAAATATAAATGTGCTGGATGTTTTCCGTCGAGGTAGTCTGCCGGAAGAAGTCGAAGGTCTTCTGAATTTCCAGCATCAGGATTTCCGTCACCGACCGCAGGTGTGGGAGTTTCTGTTCCTGCGTCACGTTGGGGACCTCGAAACCCTGTTTCAGCTTTTCCGCATCGTCGAAGCTCAAGTCGAGTTCCTTCTGGAGAGTATCCGTGTACTGGTTTCCGCCCACGGAAACGTCGCGCGTGAACAGCGGATTGCCACCCCGGCTGATCACGATGTTCATGATGCTGGCGCCAATGTTGAGCAGCGCGGCCATCTGGTCGGAGGGAATGTCGTAGTTCGCCTCAAAAGCATTGAAGACCGCAAACCCGTCGTAGTCGACCACCGTAGGAATCTTCCCGGCCTGGCTCAACACATTGGTGTGGTTCAGAATTTTCTCGCGCTTCACGGCGACCAGCATCACGTCCGTGCCCGTTCCGGCTGGGGCCGCACCCAAGGCTTGATAGCTCAGGTTCACGTCCGTCATGTCAAAGGGGATGTGCTGCTGAGCCTCGTAAGGGATCGAGTTGTAGAGCTCCTCATCGGTGGCCGCGGACACGGTGATGCGCTTGACGATAACCGAGTGACCGGAAACGGATGTCGCCACGTTTTTGCATTTAATGCGGTTGTCGGTGAAAATCTTCTCGATTGCCGACGAAACCGACAAGGCGTCCATAATGGCGCCATCGACTACCGTGTCCTGGCCGAGAGCCTCAATCCCCAGGTTCATGAGCTCATAGGAGTCGCCCTTCTTGCGCAGCTCGACCATCTTGACGGCGCTCGAACCGATATCCAACCCCACCAGGCTTTTGGCTTTTCCTAACCCAAACATTGGCGATGCTCCCTACTTAGCAGTGGCGCGCAACCTACGAGACCCACGTTGTTCGAACTGCGCACTCTGCTTCTCCATCCAGCGGTCCAGGACGGTCTTCTTGAACTTCCAGCGATTACCAAGTTTGAACGCGGGGATCTTCTCCTCGTATACATACTTGTAAAGGGTCTCTCGCGAGATCCCCAGGTACTCCGACGCTTCCCGGACGTCCATGACCTCTCTGGTTTCCACCATGCTCCTAACCTTCCGCCAAATTCGTGGCTTGACACGCTAACAAGATCAGGAAAGTGAAAGTGCGCGTCCACTTCCGCCTTTAATGCGCTTATACGCCGCGTAGATTTGCGTTGTCAAGGGAAATTTCGCAAGTTTGGGGGGTTTCTTCGGGTTTTTATACCCAGTTTTATCGATATTTATGGGGATTTGTCGAACAGGTTGTGTAGGCACGCACGACCACCACTAGATATATCCCCATAAAATATTTCTCTCTCTGAGCATTTTGGGCGCTTCTTAGGCGTATTCAGGGGAAGGAGATGGGGGATAACCTAGCGGAAAGAGAACTTCTTGTGGGTTCCTGGCAAAGCGGTGCCAGTGCCACTACACGAGTGTCCACATCTCGCTTCCTGCTGTGAGGGTTTTTACCCCGTCTGAGGGGCCAGGAAGCCAGGATGGTGGGATTGATGCTGAGGAAAAGTCGATTTCTTACCGGTTCCTCGGAAAGTCTTCCTGTCGGTGAGGGGTGACAGCGTCCGCCTCAATCGGGCCGAGCTTGGCTTACCTGCCATCGGGACGGTGGCCGAAGATAACTTCGCCAGCAACGAGAACAGTCCGGCGGCAACGGGCGCGCCCATCGAGCCGATCGAGATCAGTTGTTGGTCGCGCCGACGCCGCTGGCGAGTTGAAGCTCCGCGTATTCCATCGTGACCTGCAGTGCAATCTGCTTCCCATTCAGGCTGACGCTCATCGCCTCGTAGGGGTTCGCGCGGCCGGGATTCTGCGCCTGCCAAGCGAGCTGCTGGGCCATCTTCACTCCGTCCAGAACCTGCCGGAGCGTGGCAGCGTCTTCAGGTGTCGCGCAGTTCAGTTTCATGTCTAGATTGACCTTGTCCGCAGCATCGACGCTGTAGGTCAGGGAGTCCACTTTTTCGAACACCCGCGACCAATCCAGCTTCAGGTTGTTTTGGGTAGACAACCAGCCGCGGAACCAATCGCCGACGGCCGCCTCCAAGGCGATTCCCCAGATGGGTGCGTCTTTGCGCGTCTCCCCCAGGAGGCGCGCAAACCGCTGGTCCGAATTCAAGCCGGGCGCCTGTCCGGCGTGCGCTTCCAGCAGCACCGTCAAGGCCGCGAGCGGCCCGAAGGCCCCGAGAGAATTCTCCAGCACCACGACACAGCTTCCCGCCAGGCCCGCTTGCAAGCAATAGGCCTGCTGTCCGCCAAGGGGGGTGGGCGTGAGGTTCTGCGCCGCAGCCCGGCTGGCCACCGCCGCCTTGTCAAAGCGCCCGGAGGCAAAACCGTAAAGGTCCATTTCCTTGTCGCCGGGTCTCCACCCCATCATCAGATCGTCAATGTCGTCCTCGCGGATGCCAAGCTGAGCCAAGCTCGATTCGATTTGCTGCAACCGCGGTCCCACAAAGCGTTGTCGCAGGCTCTGGTAGTTGGGCAGTTTGCGCAACTTGGCCGGGCTGGAGTATTCCACGCGCAAGGTCTGGGTGGGAAAACCTGCAATGGCCGTACTGACGAAATCCTGGCCGGCGCTGTCCTGCACCATGCCCGCCAGCGCCATCACAACCATAAGCGGGAGAAGGGTCCGTCTCATATTCACCTCGTCGGGGCGTATCCGGCTCGCTCGATCTTCCCACGACACACCCGATAACTCGCTGACCATACTGGGATTCGATGATATTTCACTTTGGCAGGTTTCCTCGCCTGCGTCAACCCCCTTACGAGGCCGCTACGTGGCCGCACCCCCCACAGAAGGGTAAGCCCACCCCGCCGGATCGGGTGTGGGCCTGCCGATAAGCCGCGCGGAGAAGGAGATCAATTCTTGCGGCTCAGGCAGCGCTTGAAAAGCTGACTCAGGAGTTCGAGCCCCAGGTCCATCTCTTCGCGCGTGATCGTGAAGGACGGCGCAATCGTGAAGACATTCTTGTAGTAGCCGCCCACGTCCAGCACCAACCCATACTTGCGGCCGGCGACCTGGAGTTCGCCGCCCATCCCTTCCGCGAAGATACGGTCGGTCAGGTCGCGGTCCGGGGTGACGCCGTCTTCCCTGCAAATTTCCGCACGCAGCGCGAGGCCCAGGCCATCCACGTGACCGATGACCCCCGGATAGCGGCGCTGGAGTTCCTTGAGGCCGGCGAGGAAGTAGGCACCTTTCTCGTTCACGAGTTTCTCGTAGTCTTCCTCCGCCAGCATCTTGAGCGTCTCGAGGGCCACGGCGGTGCCGAGCGTGTTTGAAGAGAAGGTCGAGTGCGTGGACCCCGGCGGAAAGAGTTCGGGCGTGATCAGCTCCTCGCGCGCCCAGACGCCGGAAAGCGGGTTCAGGCCATTGGTGAGCGCTTTGCCGAAGACAATGATGTCGGGAGTGATGCCAAAATTCTCAATCGCCCAGAATTTTCCGGTGCGATAGAAACCCATCTGGATTTCGTCATCGACGATCAGGATCTTGCGTTCGCGGCAGGTCTGCTGCAGCCGCCGGAAGTAATCCCGCGGGGGAATGACGTAGCCGCCAGTTCCCTGCACCGCCTCGATGTAGAACGCGCCGAACTCCGCGGTCTGCGCCTTGGCGTCCCATACCGCGTGGTACTCATTGTCGAAGAGCCTGGAGAACTGATCGTGGCAATAGAGATTGCAGCTCTCGGGCTGGAGGTTATAGATGCAGCGAAAACAGTAAGGATAGAAGACGAACTGCGCGCGGTCGCCGAAATGCCCGTAACGCCGCCGGTAGCGATAGCTCGAGGTAATGGCCGAAGCGCCCAGCGTACGCCCGTGGTACCCGCCCATGAAGGCCAACATCAGGTTCTTGCCGGTGTAGTTGCGAACGAGTTTGAGCGAGTCCTCGATGGCCTGCGAGCCGCCCACGTTGAAATGCACCCGGCCCTTGACGCCAAAACGCTTCTCGCAGTACTGGGCGATGTGCGCGGCGACCTCCACCTTCTCCGCGTGGAGGTACTGGCAGGCGAGCTGGGGCAGGCGGTCGATTTGGCGCTTCAAAGCGTCGTTCAGGCGGCGGTTCTTGTACCCAAAGCTCGCCGCGGAATACCACATCTGCAGGTCGAGATAAGGCGTTCCCTGCTCGTCGTAAAGATAACTGCCCTCGCAATCGACAAAGACTTTCGGTGGGTCGAGGTAATGCACCGTGTCGCCGAAAGAGCAATACTTGCGCTCGAGGGCCAGCAGTTCCGCGGTGCGCGTCGGGGATTCGGAAATAGCCAAGGGGTTTGCGCCTCCGTCAAGATATTCGCAGGTGTTTCGGGTTGGTCGTATGCGTCGCCTCTACCGCGGCTACGACAGCGCCGCGACGGGCTGCCGGCATCGCCGGGCAGGCGTCGGGGCAAGCAACTTCTCCAGCGTCCCCTGGACATCCTTGAATGTCTCGAAAGGATGGCAGGCGATGCCGCTCTCCCGGCAGTGTGCGAGCAATCGGCGTTTGGCAAAGGCCAGGTCTGCGACCTCGACGGCGAAGCGGTCCGACATGCCATCGCCCACAAAGACGATGGGCTGACGGCCTTCACTGTGGTGTCGGATGATGGCGGCTTTGCAGGTTGCGCAGCCGTGCTCGCAGGGCTCGGCCGAATGAGGGAAAGAGGGAAGCAACCGGTGGCCCTCCACCCGCAGCGCGCTTGCGAACAAGCGCGAACCGTTCCGGAACGCCCCGGCGACGCCGGCGCGCTTCAGCACGCGGTGAATGACGTAGTCGAACCCGTCGCTTACGATATAGAGCGGCATCCGCCGCCGCCGCGTGAACCGGCAAAAAGCCGAGAAGTGCGGGTCGATGGTAATGGAATCGATCACCGCGTGCAGCTCCTCCGGTGGGGCATCCACCAACGCGATCTGCCGCTCCAGGCACTCGCGAGAGCCGATCAGGCCCAGCATCCATTCCCGCTCGATTTCGCGCCAGGAAGGATGAGCAAGCTGAGTCAAGATCTGGTCGGTCACGTCGAGCGGCGTGACAGTTCCATCGAAGTCGCAGAAAACGATAGGCGCAATATCACGCTTAGCGCCTTCACGAGCCGGGGATGAGTTGCTCATTGTAGGGTTATGAATCCTTTCAACGATAATTCTGAATATGAATTATGAAAGGGCAGCATGCGGAGAGTGAATTTGGTCTGCCCATTTGCCATTCAAAATTCAGAATTCATCATTCAGGTTGCGCGCTCATCCACCAGGCGCCGCGGCTTCCGCCCCTGCTCGATGCCTCCCGGGGGCAGAAAGCGGAAGGCCAGGCGGTACATGCCGCAAGCGCAGTTGGCCCAGACATCCGGATAAAGATTCTTCAGGTTCTCCTGAATGGCCCCTTCCACCTTCGAAGTGCTGGTGCCATTGGTCAACTCCAGGCAAAACTCCAGGATGTCGTGAAGGCCTTCCTGGCGGACCGCCACCTGCCAGTTTTCCGAAACGCCCGCCACATCATGCAGGACGCGCTCGAAAATCTCCGGGTACATATTCCCCGCGCCCATCACCACCATTTCGTCGCGGCGGCCTTTGATGCGCTCGATACGCCGCAGAGTGGCGCCGCAGGGACAAGGCTCCTCGATAAAGCGCGTCACATCGTGAACCCGATAACGAATGAAAGGCATGGTGCGGCGCGCCAGCGTTGTGGCCACCAACTCGCCGTAACCGTTCTCATCCGGGTCGAGAATCTCGAAGTAAATATTGAAATCGTCCAGGTGATAACCGTCTTTGCGCAGGCATTCCATGCCCGCCCCGCCCTGCTCGGTGGAGCCATAGGCGAGGAGGACAGGGCATTTCCAGACGCCCTCCACGTAGCTGCGATACACATCGGTCATGCGGTCGCCTGCTGCCAGAATCAGGCGCAGGGGAAAAGTACCTTCTTTCTCGGCAATCTCACTCAAGCTGACGAGCCAGGTGGGGTCGGCGGCAATCACATTGTACCGGTAGGTGCTCAGGCGTGAGTAAACCTCGCGGGGATGTGGTTTGCCTACCGCCGAGCAGAACACGCCCAGGCGCTTGCAGGCCAGGAAGGTGACCCAACTGCTGATCCAATATCCTGCATCAAACGTGCAAACTACGCGAGCGCCGGGTCGAACGCCGTTCTCATACAGTCCCGCGGCTTCGTAACGAGCAGCGAAATCCAGCTCCTCGTAGGAAAAGTAAACCCGCTTGGGCCCGCCGGAGGTTCCGGTGGTTTCAAAAACCAGTTCGGGCTCGCGGCACAGAAATTCATCCGCGGGCAGCGTCCGCAAGTCCTCGGGGGTAGTGAAGATGCCGCCCAAATCCTCGGGGCGGCGGACGCGCTTCGGGTCAATACCGCGTTCGCGCAATTTACGCGCGAAGAACTTCTGGTGTTCAGCGGCGTAACGGACAAGTCCACGAAACGCATCCGCCTGAATCCCGCGAATCAGCGAGCGGGGAACGTGCTTACCCCAGCGCACCAGCGCCGGCACAGAATCGCCGATCAAGGTGCGTTCAATCAGTTGGCGGGCATGACCGAGCATAAAGTTATCAGTGACCCGTCGTCGGTTATCCGTTTTCAGTTCTCCGTCGTCAGGTGAGCGACCGGTAACGGATGACTGATAACTGACGACTTTCTACATCAAATAGGCTGACTCACCCGAGCGCGGCGGCGGTGTGGCGAGCAATTCGATATAGGTAGCCTTCTCCAGCAGCGCCAGCGCCACCTGGGCAATCGCGTGAGCGGCGTCGGGACGCGACCACTCGCGCGCTCGCCGCCGCATTTCGCGAAGCTCCTCAGGAGACGAGAGCAGCCGGGACGCCAGTCGAGGCAGGTCGTGGAGCTTGTCGGCGTGAAGCGCCACACCTTTTTGCTCGAGGTAACGAACGTGTCGTTCCTCCGGCCCGGGAATGGGATGGGTGAGGATCATCGGCAATCCCGCCGCCAGCGCTTCCGCCGCGGTGAGTCCGCCCGGCTTCGTGATCAAGAGATCGGCAGCCGCCATCAGTTCCGGAATGTTGTCGGTCCAGCCGAACAGACGCAGGTCGATGGCGATACGCCCCCGCAGTAATTCCAGCCGCCGGCGAAGTTCGCGATCGTGGCCGGCCACCGCCAGCACCTGCATCGGCACACCGCAGAGTTCCAGACTCGCGACGACCTTGTCGAGCGGCACGGGTCCCATGCCGCCCCCCATCACCAGAACCACGGGGCGGCGCGCATCCAGACCGAGGGCCTGGACAAGCTCCGCTTCGTCGAAGGGCAACGAGAAAGCGGGATCCACCGGAATGCCGCTGAGCAACACCCGATTCGGCAGAACTCCCCAGCCAATCAGTTGCCCGCGTGCCTCGTCGCTGGCCACGCAGTACATATCAATCCCGGGTTGCACCCAGGGCGGCTCGGTCTGAAAATCGGTTTGAACCGCCAGGATGGGAGCGTTGAACCAACCTTCCTGCCGCCCGAGCGCGGCGATTTCCGCAGCCGCAATTTCCGTGACGATCACGAGGTGCGGCGCATAATTCTTGATCTGGCGCAGCACCCCGCGGCAGCCGCGGCGAAAGACCCAATCGGGCGCCGTGGCGCGATGCAGCTTGCGCTGGCGGTGCTCAAACAGCTTTCGCCAGAGCCACGGCGCGTGCCGCAGCATCCACCAGTACGGGTCCACATAGAGCCAGTGGAACCAGGGCCGCGCCAAATCGAGAGCGTCCACCACTTTCACTTCGATCGGATCGGCGCCGTCGTAAAGAGCGTGTTGCACCGCTTCCGAAGCGCGCAGATGTCCCGTGCCCACGCCGAGGGTCATAATGCAAACGCGCCGCGGAATCATGACTGCGCTCCATCAAGTGACAAGTCCGGCAAGAGTCCGCCCGGCCTTCACTCAAACCGGCGAACTAAAAGAACCGCATTCAGTCCGCCGAAGGCAAAGGAATTGGAGACCGCCACGCGCACCGCCTTTTCCCGCGCTTGGTTGGGTACGTAATCCAAGTCGCATTCAGGATCCGGCTGGGTGTAGTTGGCGGTAGGAGGAATGACCCCCCGATCGACGGCCTGAATCGTGGCCACCATCTCGATCGCTCCCGTCGCCCCCATGGTATGTCCGTGCATCGACTTCGTGGAACTGATAGCCAGGCGGCGAGCGTGATCCCCGAACACTTCCTTGATCACCTGCGTCTCGGTGGCATCGTTCAGGCGGGTGCCCGTTCCGTGGGCGTTGATATAGTCCACTTCGGCAGGATTGACCTGCGCTTCGGCAAGCGCCATACGCACGGCGCGCGCCGGGCCGTCAATCGAGAGCTGCGTAATGTGGCTCGCATCGGAACTCAGGCCGTAACCCGAAATCTCCGCATAAATCCTGGCCCCGCGTTGTTTGGCGTGCTCGAGTTCCTCGAGCAGAATCATGGCCGCGCCTTCCCCCATCACCAAGCCTTCACGGTCCGCCGAGAACGGCCGGCAAGCACGACTGGGATCGCCGTTGCCGATGGCCAGTACCCGCACCGATTCCCAGGAGCGAATCATCCCGAAGGTAATCGGCGCCTCGCTTCCACCCGCGAGCATCAGGTCGGCCATGTCAAATTTGATCATATGGAACGCCTCGCCGATCGCGTGCCCGGAAGAAGAGCAGGCGGTGGCGGTGGTGAGCGACGGCCCTTGTGCGCCAAACTCCATGCAGATTTGTGAGGTGGCGGCGTTGTGCATGATCTTGGGGATCGTAAAAGGGTGCAGGCGCGTCGCCTGCTTGGCATAGAGATTGAAATACCCCGTGTCGAACGTGCTCGCGCCCCCCATGCCGGAGCCCGCCACCACGCCGAAACGCGGGCGCTCCTCATCGCGAAGCTGCACGCCGCTGGATTCCATGGCTTCCGTCGCGGCGAGCAAGCCAAATTGGCTGAAGCGATCGAGCAGGTCGAGCCGCTTGGCCGGGAAATAGTCGGTCGGTTCGTAGTCCGGAATCTCCGCGGCAATCTGCACGGTCAACGGCGTGGGATCGAACTGCCGGATGCGCCGGATCGCCGACCGGGCATGGACAAGTGTGTCGAAAAAATCGCCGGCATTTTTGCCGGTGGAGGCAAAGACTCCGACGCCGGTGATGACCACTCTCCGCACGATGGGCCCCTTGGATGTCGAGGATTAGCTGGTGGTGGCAGTCGTCTCGCCTTTGGCCATCGCCACGAGGTCAGAGACGTCTTTGCCTTCCAGCACGCGAGTGAGGCTGTCCACCACCTGGCGGACGCTCCTCATGTTCTGGGCTACAGTGTCGGGGATATCGAGTTTGAATTCCTCTTCCAAGGCGAAAAGGATATTCACGCCATCCAGCGAATCGATGCCGAGCTCGGCAAACGTCGAGTCGGCCGTGATTTTGCTCGCGTCCAAGTGTTGCTCTCGCGCGATGATCTCAACCACCTTTTGGGTAACGTCCATCTCCACTCCTCATCCTACAAAATAGCGTGCCAACCTGTACTGAGAGCTTGCTCACGAAGAAATGCCGATGGGATTCTGCGCCGCGAGCTCGGCCACCGTCTGCAATAAGTCCGAAAGCTGGAAGGGTTTGTCGAGCAGCGCATGCGCACCCAGCGCTTTCGCCGCCTCTCTATCCGCGCCACTAATAAACGAAGACATCAGGATGATTTCTTGCTTGGAATTCTGGTGGCGCAGCTTGCGCAGAAGCTCCAGACCGGATTCGTGGGGCATGTGGAGGTCGGCGATGACGATCCGGTACTCGCCATCGCGGCTCAGCACCTCGCGGGCGGCCTGACCGTCCGCCACGGCATAAGCGCTGTAGCCGTTCGCCTCCAAAACCTCACAAAGCAGGTTTCGGCTCTCTTGATCGTCATCGACTACTAGAATCTTGTTCACAGTGAAACGGACACCACAGCCTTCGCAGGCAAGGCCGGTGCCAACTCTCCTCCACGTTCTTAAGGTTCTGATTTGATTAGGAATCCTTGCCAGCTAGCACGAGAAGTGAGGGGGAACTGCCCGGATTATCGACTCGAAGTGTGGCAGATTGCCACAGCATTTGGAGATTTCGGCTTTAGCACTTGGGGAACTTTGATAGGGGGAGTTATTCCAAAACTCACCGCCGGCTCAACTGTAGGAAAGGAAAGACCAAAAAAGCCAGAGCCGGGCGCTTCGCCGGCTTCCTGACTGTGGCAATTTGCCACGTGCGGTAAGGATTTAGGTCGAAGGCAGGAACTCCTGGAGGGGAACGAAGGTGTACCCCCGCTGACGGGCACCTGCAATGATGCCGGGCAATGCCCTGACGGTGCGAGACCGGTCGAGCTGACCCGCCGACCGCGTCTCCCGCCCGTCGTGCAGCAGGATGACTGCGCCCGGCTTCAGTCCCTTCATCGCGGCCGCCACGATGCCCGGCACGTCCTTCTTCCAATCGTAACCTGTTGCGGACCACAGGACAAGGTGGATGCCCCGCTCAAGGAGCGTGGGCACCAGACCGAACCAGCGGGCCCCGTAAGGTGGCCGAAAGATCCTGGGACGGTGGCCCGCAACTTTCTCGATGATCCCCTGCGTGCGGTCGATTTCCTCGGCCATCCGCCGCCGGCTCCTAAAAAAGACGAACAAGTGTGAGTAGGTATGGTTGCCGACGGCATGGCCCTCCGCAACGACACGCCGGACCAAGTCGGGCTCTCTCTCCACATTTCTCCCACAAACGAAGAACGTGGCGGGAACCTGGTACTCGCGGAGGATCGCGAGGATTTGTTCGGTGAACGGCGATGCCGGGCCATCATCAAAAGTCAGGCAGACGCGCTTGCCTTCTTTCGGGCCTCGGATCAGGGCCGGTTTGAAGAACATGGAAGTGGGAACCGTGCACGCCCACCAGAACCAGAGGCCGAACGCAAGGCCAACCACCGTCAGGCTTGCCAGTGAGATTAAAAGCACGTTCGAACCTCAGTGTCCGGTCACAACAGACTGTACAAAACGCGCGTCCCGCACCATCTATTCGGCAGCGATCGACGGGACCCCTCACCCACCCCCCCCAGGGCGGGTGAGGGGTCACTTCTTCACCCACGACATTGCAGACCTTAGAGGCAAGATCTACACGCCCCAGCAATTTCCAGCCCCTCCCGCACCAAGGCAACCCCGGCCGGATCGGTTAGAGGAGGCGCAGAAAATTCAGCCCGGACTCCAAGGCCAGCATCGGGCTGTTGGTGAACGCGCTCACTTCGTAGGGGCACCCGATCTTGCACCCATTGCAGAAGTCCCACAAGGTTGCTTCCTGCGCCATGATTTTCCGAGCCTCTTCCGACGCGAAGATTTCCCGCAGGGGCGCCTGCGACTTGTGTAACGTAGCGAAAGCGCAGGGCAAGTGGATCGAACCATCCGGCTTCATCGAGATGAGCTTGGAGGGATGCCGGCACGGAAACTTCGGCCCGAATCCCCCCTGGCGATAGAAATCATAGTAGTGCGTATAGAAGCGCACGTTTTGCGGGTAAGCCCTGCGGAGCTCGCGCAGGAATATTTCCACGGTGTCGAGATCCCTGCCATGCAATTCCGCGTCGGGCAGCAGTTCGGCCGCGCGCATGACGTTGTGGACCGCCTCCGGGTGCAGCACCAGGCGGCGCTGCCGGCAGAACTCCGCCAGTTCCGGCAGATCGTGGAGGTTCTCAAGGTTCACCGCGGCGTTGATCTGCGTGGTGAAGGGCTGGCGCTTGGTCAGTACATAGTCGAGATTCTCCAGAATTCTGGACAGCCCATTCAGGCCGCGGCGTTTGGCAAACCGCTGGGCATTGAGCGAGTCAATCGAGACTTCCAGCATGTCCAGGCGCGCCACACCCTCCGCGTATTTCTTGATGAGCAGACCGTTGGTGGGCATGGAGGTCCACATGCCCTTGTCCGCGGCGTACGCGATATAGTCACAGGTACTCGGATTGAGCAGGGGCTCGCCACCGGAAAAGCTGAGCGCGAAGATTCCCATCTCGCAAAACTCATCAATGCGCTTGAAGATGCGGTCGCGGGTGGCGCGGGTTTGCAGGTCGTTGAACTTGCCCTCTTCGCCGAAGATGCAATACTCGCAAAACATATTGCACATCAGGGTGGTCTCAAACATCACCATGTAGGGCAGCTTGAAACCCGACCACAGGTGCTTGGCGGCCGATTTGGCAATATAGGAGTACTTCATGTCGTCCACGTCATCTCAGCGAAGCCGCTCGCCGTACTGCGGAGTGCGCTGCGCACCGCGCCATGCGGCCCGGCGCCACCTTCCCTGCGTTGAGATTTCCTCTTGCCCTGAAACCGAGGCCAGCCATTCAGAATAACCGAACTTTCCGTTTCCCGCCGGACTTTTTCAGACCAGCAGCTTGTACTTCTCCGCCTTGCGGTAGAGGGTGCGGCGATTGATTCCCAGGATCGCCGAGGTCTTCACCTTGTTGCCGCCTGTCACTTTCAGGACGTGCGCGAGGTAGCGTTTCTCTACTTCCTCCAGCGACGGCAACTCCGCGTAAAAATCTTCCAGCCGCTTGACCTCACGGGTCCCGCCGCGGACCTTATCCGGCAGGTCCTCCGGCACAATCACCCCCGTGCGGTTCAGCGCCACGGCGGATTCCAGGGCGTTTTCGAGCTCGCGCACGTTCCCCGGCCAGGAGTAACTCATCAGGGTGGAAAGCGCGTGCGTGGAAACAGAGAACGCGCGCCCCCGCTCGCTGCCGAGTTTCTTCAGAAAATGTTCGACGAGCAGCGGGATGTCTTCCGAGCGGTCGCGCAGGGGCGGGATTTCGATCTCGATGACGCGCAGGCGATAGTAAAGGTCCTGGCGGAACTTCTCTTCCTCGACGCGTTCCGCCAGGTTGCGGTTGCTGGCGGCGATGATGCGCACATCCACTTTGACGACCTCGTTGCTCCCGATGCGGCGCACTTCCTGCTCCTCGAGGGTCCGCAGGACTTTCACCTGCAGCGTCGGGCTCATCTCGCTGACCTCATCCAGAAAGACGGTGCCGCCGCTCGCCGCTTCGAAGATCCCGCGCTTGTTCTCGGTGGCCCCGGTGAAGGAGCCGCGCACGTGCCCGAAGAGTTCGGTCTCGAGCAGGGTTTCGGTCAGCGCCCCGCAGTTCACGGCGTAGAAGCACTGGTCGGCGCGCGGGCCGTTGTAATGAATCGCCTTCGCCACCAATTCTTTCCCGGTCCCACTCTCCCCGCAGATCAGCACCGTGGAGCGTAAGTCCGCCACCATCGCGATTTTCTTGTAGATTTCGAGCATCCTCGGGCTGTTGCCCACCAAGCTGGAAAGTTGCACCTGACTGCCCAGTTGCCGCTTCAGGTTGCGGTTCTCGCGAACCAGTTTGCGGTTCCCCAGCGCCCGCTGAACCTGCAGCACGACTTCGTCGATTTTGAAAGGTTTGGAGATATAGTCGAAGGCGCCCGCCTTCACCGCTTCAATGGCCGTCTCCATCGATCCGAAGGCCGTGATCAGGATAACCTCCGACTCCGGTTGAATCGCTTTGTAGGCACGCAGCACGTCCAGGCCATTCAGGTCCGGCCCCAGGCGCATGTCGCTGATGATGACGTCGAAGAGCTCCTGTTTGCCGATTTCCAGGGCTTCCTCGCCGCTGCCGGAGGTCATCACCCGGTAGCCCTCGTCACTCAGGACCTCGCGCAGCAGCTCGCGTGTGTCCTGGTCGTCGTCTACCACCAGAACGTTGACACTGCTTTCCGTTTCCATGGTTTCAGGACTCTCGTTTCACAGGCGGGGGAATGCGCATCGCTACGCGCCGGAAGCGGGCGTAGTGATGACCCCCACGGGGAGCGGCGGCTCCACTTTCTCGCGGCAATCCACCGGTAGCCGGATCGTAAAGGTCGTTCCGAGGCCCGGTTCGCTCTCCGCGTGAATGGCCCCTCCGTGCTGGCGAACAATCTGGTCACAGATCGCCAGTCCCAGACCCGCGCCCGTTCCGATTTGCTTGGTCGTAAACATGGGATCGAAGATGTGGGCCAGAGTCTCGGGCGACATTCCCGTGCCCGTGTCCGCGACATCCACGGTCACTTCGCTCGGCTCGCCGTGGGTGGGCGCCCGCAGCTCGATGCGAAGCTGGCCTCCGCGTGACATGGCGTCTGTGCTGTTATTGATCAGGTTCAGAAATACCTGGTGCAGGTAACCTGAATCACCGTAGACCTTCGGGCAGTCTTTGGCCAAGTTCATTTGCACGCGGATTTTTCGCAGTTCCAAAACCGGGGAGGACAGAAACACGGTGTCTTCCAGCACCCGTCCCAAGTCCAGCAGCTCGAGGCGCAGTTCGTACTTGCGCGTCCAGGAAAGCAATTGCTTCACCGTGCGTACAATGTTTTCCACCTGCTTTTCGATGACCAGCAGGCGCCGGGCCGTGGAATCGTCGTTGGTCTTGCGCCGCGCCAGCAACTGCACGTGCCCGTAGATGGAGTTGAGCGGCGTGCCGATTTCGTGCGCCAAGCTGGCGGCGAGCTGCCCTGCCACCGCCAGGCGTTCCGAGCGCGCCAGGTTCTTCTGCGTCTCGAAAAGCTCCTCGTTGATGCGTCGCAACTCCTCGTTCCGTCGCGCCAACTCCGCCGTGGCCTCCTCCACCTTGCGCCCCAGCTCGTTGTTAAAATTCTCAATCCGCCGCAACATGCGGTTCAGGTGCGCGGCAAGCAATCCAATCTCATCCCAGCTCTGTAACCGCGCCCGCACGTCGAGCTGCCCGCTCTCCGCCGACTCCATCACGCGGATCATCTCCTTCACCGGCCGTCGCACCGCGCGCAGGAAAAAAACATGGATCACCAGGAAGAGGAAAGCCAGGCTGGCGAGCATCACCAACACGTTCTGCCTCACCAGGTTTCGCGTCACCACGCTGGTCTGCGATTTTGAAACCAGCAGGTTCAGGCAACCCACCGGGACGCCCTGGTTGCGAAGGGTGACGCCCATGATCCAGAACTTACCGTCCTCGGTCTCAATGGTGACCTCGTCATCATCGGGCCGCTCGAACTCGTTGTAAGTGCCGATGTTCGGGATGTTGTCCAGCTCGAGGTGCGTCGCCTGGGGCTGCGTTGTGGCTTCCAGGTGATGCACCGGCTCGTGCAGGTATACGTCAGCCTGCCGCACCCCCTGCAGGTCGCGCATCATCTGCCGGAGAACCTGCTGCAGGCGGTCGGGGCTTTTCAGCGCGCCCCCATTCACCAGCTGGTGAGCCGTGGCCCGCGCCTGCGCCAGCGCCTTGCGGTAGATTTCCTCCTCCACCAGTTGCCGGGTGAGGAGCATAGCGATGTAGGTGGAAACCGCTGCGACAGAAACGACCGCGACGACAATAATGATGATAATTTTGGCCTGTAAGCCAAAGCGCGAGAGTTTCATAACACCGCCAACCGCCATTCTAACATTGGGTGTGGCAAAAAGGAACACGGGCGCATCTCCGCTAAGTCATTCATAATCCGAGGATTCTCCTAATACCCGCGAACCGCTGGCAGAGAGCCACCGGAACGACCGGAAAAGCGGTAAACTAGCCGTGCCGCAGGCCCCTGTTCAAGCATTGGCTCGTCCCGGAGGCAAACATGGAAAACCGCGAGGTCGCCGCCGTCTTTGAGGAAATATCCAACCTCATGAAGATCCTCCAGGACGATCCCAAGTGGACCTTCAAGGCTGCTGCCTACGACCGCGCCAAGCGCTCGATTGAGAGCTACCCCGAACGGCTCGAGGACATCGCCCGCGATCCCAACCGCAAACTCACGGACATCCCCGGGATTGGCGAAGACTTGGCCAAGAAGATTTCGGAGCTGATCGAAACCGGCCAATCCCGCTACCACCAGGAGCAGCTCGCAAAAATCCCGCGCAGTCTACTCGACCTCCTGCAACTGCAGACCGTGGGTCCCCAGAAGGTGCGACTGTTCTACAAGGAGCTGAACATCCGGAGCGTGGACGAGCTGGAAGCCGCCGCCCGGGCCGGCCGCCTGCGCAACCTGCCCGGTATGAGCGTGAAGTCGGAGGAGAACATCCTGAAGGCCATCGAAGTCTTCCGCCACGCGGCGGGCCGCTTCCGCCTTGACACCGCGTTTGAGACCGCCGAAGAGCTCGCGGCGTGGTTGTGCGAATTCAAACCCGTCGAGCAGGTCACGCCCGCCGGCTCACTGCGCCGCGGGCGCGAGACGGTGGGCGATCTCGATTTGCTGGTCACGGGCCGCGACCACCCAGGCACGGCGGAGCATTTCGTGAAGTTCCCCGGGGTTGCCACGATTCTGGCCAAAGGCGAAGACAAGGTCAGCGTGAAACTCAAGAACGACCTGCAGGTGGATGTCCGCCTGCTCGACCGTTCCGCTTACGGCGCCGCCCTCCAATACTTCACCGGCTCGAAGGAACACAACGTGGCGCTGCGCGACCGCGCCAAGCGCCGCGGCTGGAAGCTCAGTGAGTACGGCCTTTTCCACGGCGACAAAGTCCTCGCCCGCCGCACGGAAGAGGAGATTTACGCCCAGCTCGGCCTTCCCTGGATTCCGCCCGAGCTGCGCGAGAACCTGGGCGAAATCGAAGCCGCCGAGAAAGGCACGTTACCCAAGCTCGTCGAGCTCCGCGACATTCGCGGCGACCTGCAGATGCATACCACCGCCTCCGACGGCCGCGCCAGCATCGAAGAGATGGCCGAGGCCGCGAAGCAGCTTGGCTACCAGTACATCCTCATCACCGACCACTCGAAGGCCGTCACCATCGCCAATGGCCTCGACGAGAAGCGCGCCGTCGAGCACATCCGCCGCATTCACGCGGCGCGCCAGAAGGTGAAGGGCATCGAAATCTGGGCCGGCTCGGAAGTTGACATCCTCGGCGACGGCCGTCTGGATTATCCCGACGTACTCCTCAAGCAATTCGATATCGTGCTGGTCAGCGTGCACTCGCGCATGACCATGCTCGCTGAAGAAATGACCGCGCGCCTGCTCCGCGCGCTCGAAAATCCCTATGTGCGCATCCTGGGGCATCCCACTGGCCGGCAGATTCTCAAGCGTGACCCTTTCGCGTTTGACCTCGAAAAAGTGCTCGACGCCGCACAGAGGCACGGTGTCATCCTGGAGCTCAACGGTAGCCCCGAGCGGCTCGACCTGTGCGACCGCCACGTCAAGCTCGCCCGCGACCGCGGCATGAAGATCATCATCTCGACTGACGCCCACGCCCCCGAGCACTTCAAGTTGATGCGCTACGGCGTCACTACCGCGCGCCGCGGCTGGATGGAGAAGTCCGGCGTGCTTAACACCCTGCCGCCCCAGAAGCTCCTGGCTAGCCTGCGGCCCCTGCCGCGCTAAGGGGCTCGCGATAATCTGCTAAACTGGATTCTGGTTGAATTCATGACTCTAGATCTTACCCTCCCCGCCGCGGCCATCTTCGACATGGATGGCGTCCTGATCGACAGCAACCCTTTCCATCTCCGCAAGTGGGTTGCGCTCCTCAAGGAGCACCGTATCCCCTTCGACCAGGAGGAACTGCCCAAGGTCATTCTCGGCCACCGCAATGATTCCGCCTTCCGCCACTATTTCGGCGAGCAGCTCACGCGCGAACAAATGCACGAGCTCAGCGAAGAGCTGGAAGCGAAATTCCGCCAGGCATTCGCTCCCCATGCCCGCCCGCTTCCCGGCCTGCCACGCTTGATGGAAGAATGCCACGCCAGCGGCATCGCCATGGCCGTGGCCTCTTCCGCCATGGCGAAGAACGTGGAGTTCATCGTCGAGGCGCTCAAGCTGCGCCCTTACCTGCGGGTGATCCTGACCGGCGACGAAGTCTCGCACCCCAAGCCCGACCCGGAGATCTACCTCAAGACCGCCACCAAGCTCGGTGTCCAGCCCGGCGCCTGTGTGGCTTTTGAAGATTCCTTCGTCGGCGTCGAGGCCGCCAAACGCGCCGGGATGAAGTGCCTCGGCATCGCCTCAACCTTCCCCGCTGAGGATCTCCGCCGCGAAACCCACGCCGACCTGGTCGTCCCCAGCTTCGAGGCGGTCTCGCTCCAGACCCTGCGCCAGCTCTTTCACGGCACTACCCCCGGGAACCGGCATTGAGCCTGTGGGGGGTTCGCTGCTTCGGGCGTTCAACACTCAGCCCGTAGGTAGTGGCGTCATTTGCCATACATGGTCGCCCCAAGCCGCAGTCATTCCCGTATGACACCACCACCCAGCCCTTAGTCCAGGTTGACCCGCTTCCGCATCTGACCAATTGCCACGTGTCCGTTGATTTCCCGTTTGGCAGCGGGGGGTTCGTTGGGCGTGGTTCGTGGTTGGATGGTGCGGAGGTGCGGCTTCACGCCGACCCATAGCGTACGACGGTCACCGTGAGGTCGTCGGACTGAGGCGCGGCGCCGACGAATTCCCGCACGCTCGCCAGGATGCTCCGGCACACCTCTTCAGCCGGCCGGCCACCGCAAGTATCGAGGAGGTCTCGCAAGCGGGCGTCGCCGAACAGCCCGCCGATGGCATCGCGCGCTTCCGTGACGCCGTCAGAGATGGTCACGATCAAGTCACCGGGTTGAAGCTGCACGCAATCCACCTGGAAGTTGATTTGCGGGAAGAGTCCCAAGGGGAAATTGGAAGAATCAGGGCGGTCCACACCGCCCTGGGCGCGCACGACTAGGGGCGGGATGTGCCCGGCATTTACAAACTCGAAGATTCCCTGCGGGTCCAGGACGCCGTAGAGGACGGTGGCAAACATTTCCGGTGGCGTTCGTTCGCACAGGTAATCGTTGACGCGTGCGAAGAGATCGTCCAGCGCCGGAGAGCCCGCGGCCACGGCGCCGAAGGCTCCCTGCAGGCTCGCGGCCATGAGGGAGGCGGGCAGGCCTTTGCCGGAAATATCAGCCAGCGCGAAGCCGCAGCGGCCGTCGGGCAGTTGCACCATGTCATAGTAGTCGCCGCCCACAGCTTCGGTAGGCTGGGTCACGGCGGAGACCTGGAAGTAGTCGCTCTGGGGCAACTGCCGCGGCAGCAATCCCTGCTGGATATTCCGCGCCAGGAACATTTCGTGCTGGATGCGCTCCTGTTCGCGGGCCAAGCCGAACAGGCGTGCGTTCTCCATCACCGTGGCGCCTTCCACGGCAAGCGTCTGCAGCACTTGCCGGTCGAGTCCGGTCACGGCGGCGGCATGGGACCGGGTATCGAGATAGAGCACGCCCAGCAGCTCCGGCGCCCCTCCCACAAAGGTTTCACCCGTGGAATCCGCCATGGGTAGCTTTTGCAGGGGGACGGCCACGATGCCCCGCGCGCCGGTGCTGATGATGCCGGTCTCCAGCGCCGCGCGGCCCGAGGCTTCCTCTTCCACAATCACCTCTTCCTGCCCGGACGCCGCCACGCGCTCCACGACGGCGTGCGAGTAATCGCTGACCTCCGTCCCCAGGTGAACGCCTCCCCTGGCGCGCGCCAGGTGTAAGCGCAGGTCCCCCTCCCCTTCTTTCAGGAACAGCAGTCCGCGCTCGGCATCGGCAAGCTGCAAGGCCGAGTCCACCAGCGTGGTCAGCACTTCTTCCAGCGCCGGCGCGCGCAGCAGCATTTGCGCCATCTGCAGGAGTAGGCCCAGATGGTGCAATTGCGGAGCGGAACTCTGCCCCCTTGCCTTCTCAAATTTCTCGAGCAGGCCTGGCAGCACGGCCTCCTCCACGCCGAAGGCCAGCGCGTAGGAGTCCGTCACGCCCAGGCTGATCTGGTCGCCAGACTTCAGCCGGTACGATGCCGCGATCTTGTCGCCATTCACAAACGTCCCGTGGCGGCTGCCGATGTCTTCCAGCACGTAGCCCTCGTCGTCCTTCACAATGCGTGCGTGGCGGCGGGAAATGCGGCTGTCGAGCAGCACCAAGTCGTTGTCGCTCTGCCGGCCAAGCGTGAAAGGCGTGCGCGCAATCTCGATCTCACGCTGGTTGCCAAAAGCGTCGCGGACAGTAAGGCGTGGAAAGGCACTGGGCATGTGAGTCGTGCGGCCCCTGAACGGCGCGCTCCCTATTATAGCAAAGGTGGCTTGGGCCGCCTACAATTCCCGGGCAGCCACCGTGTCGTCGCGGCTGAAAGTCCGCCGATCTTAATGGCGGGCGGCTTTCCCAGCGATGCGGGTTCTTGCCGCG
>JAIQEZ010000251.1 GCA_020073545.1 Terriglobia bacterium
GGTTCAGGCCAATAAGAGTTCTGCGGTCCCGGCTGGGAAGGCTCGGGCGCCGGTGGTTCCACAACGCTATCGGCAAAATCGTAAAACCTCCAGCGCAAATCTCGCATGCACGGCTCCCGGAGCAGGCACAGACGGATTCATGGCCAAATTCGACCCCTCCAAAACCGGGGTGAACTCCTTGGTCTATTCCACGCTTTTGGGAATGACCCTAAACGACTTCGCCTACGCTGTGGCCGTGGATTCCTCGGGCGATGTCTATGTCGTGGGGAGGACGACATCTACAGACTTCCCGACCACCGCGGGCGCGTTTCAGCCTGCTGCATCAAGCGGCGGCGAGGATGCCTTCCTTGCTAAGTTAAGTCCCGGCGGATTGGGCGCAGCGGACCTGCTATATTCGACCTACATCGGTGGCAGCGGACAATTTAACGAAGCCTTGGCTGTCGCCGCGCTCAGTGGTAGCACGAGTGTCGCGTTTGTCGCTGGCATCACAAACTCGACGGGCCTCGCCACCAGTGGGGCACCCCAGACCCAGTTAGATAACACTTCGACCCCCCCGACGTGCGGCACCTCCCCCAACACCTACACTTGCGTCGACGCCTTCATGATGAAATTCGACCTCTCCAAGACGGGCTCGGCGCAGAAGTCCTATTCCACTTATATCGGCGGCAGAGGCGATGACATCGCCACATCGATCGCGGTGGATACCTCGGGTAATGCTTTCGTTGCCGGCTATACAAACTCGGCGAACCTCCCGACCGCTCAACCTGTGCAGGCGACCAGTGCCGGAGGCTATGACGCCTTCATCACGCGCCTTGATGCCAGCGGGGCGCGAAATTATGCGACCTATCTGGGTGGAAGTGATACCGATGTGGCAAACGGCATTGCCGTCGACTCTACGAGTGGGAACGTGTTCGTGGCCGGTTATACATATTCAACAAACTTCTTGGTTACCCCCGGAGCCATGCAGTCAGCAAACGGCGGCATCCCGGATGTTTTTGTCGCCAAACTGGGACCGGGGGCGACGGGTGTGGTCCTCCTCAGTCCTTCCACGCTGACCTTCAATGGCGAGGGCGTTGGAAATACGAGTTCGGCCCTGACCATCACGCTCCGCAACATCGGCGGCAGCAGCGTCACCGGAGTCGCTGTCACACCGACCGGAGCCAACCCCTCAGACTACACTGCCAGCGCGACTGGATGCGCTACGCTCGCGGGAGGGTCATCCTGCACCATCAGCGTTACCTTCAAGCCGGGAGCCGTGGGCGCGAGCAGCGCCAGCCTGAGCATCAGCTATACCGGTGCCAGCGGTAGTCCCCAGACCGTGACACTGGCGGGCACGGGGCAGGACTTCGACTTTGTATCTCAAACCGCGTCGCAAACCGTGACGGCCGGCGGCACGGCGGCCCAATACACTCTGACCGTGACTCCCCAGGGCGGCTTCCACTTCGACAACGCAGTCGCCTTCTCCTGCACTGGGCTCCCCACAGGAGCGGCCTGTTCGGCTCCCAGCGTGACCCCCGGGGCAACCGCCAAGAACTCAACGCTCGGTATCAGCACTACGCGGCGATCGCTCGCTCCACCCATGTCCCATCGCGGCCCGCTGGCACCTGGTACGCCGGAGTGGTTTGGCAACCCATGGCTGGCGGCGGCTCTGCTGCTGACCCTTCTGTTGGCTGCGGTGGCTGGAACCCGGCAACGCCGGGCTGGACTGGTACTCGCAACGGGCTTGCTTGTCCTGCTCACATGGACAGCTTGTGGTGGGGGCGGCGGAACAACTCCTCCTCCTCCCACGGGAACGCCGGTGGGGACGTACACGATAACCGTTAACGCCAAGTCCGGGAGCCTGACTCATACGGCCTCGGTGACCCTGGTCGTGCAATAACCCAGGGAAGAGGCAGTTGATCTAAAATTGATTGGACAGGGATGGGGCCACCTCGATCTTGGGTGGCCCCATTCGTTTGAGAGGATCTTCTTGCGGCAGCGCTATCCCTGACTGAGTTCGGACAAAGCTTTGCGAACGTCGTCGGCCTGGGGGAATTTGGGGTTAACCTGCAGCACCCGTTCCAAGTGTTCTTTGGCGCTCGCCTTGTTGTTCATCTTCTGGTAGGTAAGCCCCAGGTGGAAATGGTAGTTGGGATTCTGGGGCGACTTCTTGAGGGCCTCTTCGAGCAGGTCCACTGCCAGGCCGTACGTCCCTTTTTGATAGTAGGCCCAGGCCAGCGTGTCGGCAGTGAGGGGCGATTCGGGCAATCCGCGCCGCGCCACTTGTGCCAGTGAAAGAGCCACGTCCTTGTTCCCGCCGTGCTCCAGCATCATATAAGCGACGTTGTTGGCCAACATGGGATGATCGGGCTGCACGCGCAGGCCCCGCTGGTAGAGCTCAAGAGCCTAAGACATCGGTTTCTTTCTTCGTCTCAAGACCGATCACGCCCTGGCCGCCGCGACGCTGTTCGCGGAAGGTGTCGACGGGCATTCTCTTGATGTAATCATCTTCGGAGATCGTGATCAAAACAGGAAGATCAGGGATGAGGTCTTCGATATTGAACTCCCCTTCTGCCGCAATGATTTTGGTCTTGCGGTCCGATCCGTAAACCTCCTCGAACAACCGGGCGATGTCCGGCCGCTGGAGAGCGTCGGCGAAC
>JAIQEZ010000009.1 GCA_020073545.1 Terriglobia bacterium
CTTCCCGGTTGCCGACCGATTCGCTTATTTGCCGTCCGTGGGACTCTCGCTGGCGCTGGCATACGTGTGCCTCGCGAGGCTGCCGCAACTTCTCCCGCTGGCGAAGCTTGCTCCCGGGCTCGCCGGCCTGCTGGCGCTCGGCTCGATTGCCTACGCAGTCCAGGACGTGCGGCTGGTGCCCACTTGGCGCAATAACGAAGCTTTGTGGACTTACTCGCTGCACGCCTCTCCCAACGCTGCACTCGTACACCTTTTCCAGGCGACGCTCCTCCGGACCCGCGACGGCGACCTCGACGGGGCTGCCGAGGAGTACCGAACCGCTCTCCGCCTGAACGCAGTGAGCGTGCGGCCGCTCGCCGGCGTCACCTACGAATGCTACCTGGGTTTGGGGCAGATCGCGCTGATGTGGGGCCGCTCGTCCGAGGCCATTAACTATTATGAAAACGCGGTTCGCCTGGCGCCCAATCACAGCCCGGCATACAAGTCCCTGGGCGCCACTTACTTTCCGCGCGGTGACTATAAGAAAGCGGCGGAGTACTTCACCGTGGCCGTCCGGCTAAACCCACAGGATGTGGAGTCGCGATTTTTTCTTGGCACCTGCGCGCTGAAGCTCGGCGAGCCGCGTCAGGCCGCCGCGCAATTTCGCGCGGCTCGCCAGGTCGATCCGACCTATATTGAAGCTTATGAAGCCGAGGCTCGCGCGCTCGAAGCGGCCGGCGACGCGGCCGAGGCAGCGCGCGTCCGCGCTTTGGTCGCGAAGCGCTAGTCGCGTGCCCGCCTGGTTAGGTGCGTTATGGAAGCGCCCGCAACCAACCAAGGCGTCGCGTCGGTGGAATGCACTCGGGACTTGGTTAGGCTGTCTCGAGACTAGTCGTGGCAGGACCTTGCCTCGACGTTGCCTATTCCTGCTGTGAGGCTGACCCATTGTTGAGTCGTTGCAACGAATTACTCAAAAACCATCGTGCGGTGGCCAACTGGCTGCTCGTGCTAGCGGTCGTCGCGGTCTTTCGCGGCATGCTCGCCAACGGGTTTGTCTACGACGACGGCAGGCAGATTCTGGAAAATCCCTTCGTGCGCAATCCACACTTGTGGAGGCACATCTTCACCGGGTCGGTCTGGTCGTTCCTGGGAGCGGCGGCGGAAACGAATTTCTACCGGCCCTTGCACATCTTTTCCCATTGGCTCGTCTGGCAAATCGCAGGGCCTGACCCGGGAGCATTCCATCTCTATCAATTGGTTTTTTACGTGCTCGCTGTGCTGCTGGTTTACCGACTAGGCCGCGAGCTTTTTCGGAATCACTTGACCGCCTTCGCGGGCGCGCTGCTTTGGGCGCTGCACCCCTTGCACGTCGAGCCGGTCTGCTGGATTGCCGGTGTTCCCGACGTCGGCTGCGGCCTTTTTTACGTGCTGGCCTTCGTGTTGTTTCTTCGCGCGGAGAAAACTCCTGAGCGGCGCTGGGCGTGGCACGCTCTCGCGGCGTCGATCTTTTTTGTCGCACTTCTCTTCAAGGAAATGGCCATCAGTTTTCCGCTGCTGCTTGGCGTGTACTGGTTCGTCCTGGCGGGGCAGGAAAGCTGGCTGCGCAGAGCAATCCGCTGGCTTCCTTACGCGGCGGTTGTTGCCGCCTATCTGGAGCTCCGCATCATCGTCTTGGGACACGTGTCGCACGCTGCGCATCTCTGGAAAGTTACGCCGCGTGTTGCGGCTGCGGGTGCAGGACTGCTGGGACAGCACACCAAGCTTTTCTTCTGGCCCACGGGTCTGAACGATTTCCATACCTTCCAGCTGGCCGCGAGCCTGCATTCGCCTTGGCCGTGGATCACACTGCTGGTGCTCGCGTTGGCTGTGACCATGCGCAAGCGCGACCCCGTCTTGCGTTTCCTGATCCTGTGGTGGCCGGTGACGCTGCTTCCTTGTCTCGACGTGCGGCAGCTCAGCTTCCCGCTCCTGGCGGAGCGCTTCTCCTATGTGCCCTCCATGGGACTCTGCCTGGCGGTGGCGCATTTCATTCTGAGCTCTCTCCCTGCGAGCGCGCCGAACCTGCGCCCGGCTCGCGTGCTGGTTCCTGCCCTGGGGCTCGCTCTCGCCCTCTTTGCCGTCCAGGATTTGCGCGCCGTCCCGCGCTGGCGCGACAACGAGACCCTGTGGAGCTATTCCTACCGCGTTGCTCCGCAGGCGGCGCTCGTGCACGTCCACCGCGCGCTCGACCTGCAGTATCGTAACGGCAATCTGGCTGACGCGACACAGGAATATGAGACGGCGCTCCAGCTCAACCACACCAGTTTTGTCGAGCTGTCTTCCGTCACCTACGACTGCCTGATCGGGCTCGGCCAGATCGCCTACACGCGGGGGCACACCGACGAAGCTGTGGCCTATTTCCGGAAGGCGGTCGAGCTCACGCCACGCTACAGCGCGGCCTACGATGCGCTTGGCTCGGTCTATTTCCCGCGCGGCGACTACACGCGGGCCGCGGGATATTTCCAGCAGGCGGTGCGCGTGAACCCGCAAGACGTGGTTGCGCGGTTCTTTCTAGGAACTTGTTGGATGAAACTCGGCAAGCCGGCGCTGGCGGCGGAACAATTCCACGCCGCACGCGAAGTCGATCCGGATTATTTTCAAGCCTATGAGGCTGAGGCTCGCGCGCTGGAAGCCGCGGGCGATCGAGCAGGCGCGGCGAGGGTTCGACGCTTAATTCCCAGGGCATAAGAAGTTGACAATCGTAATAGTAGTTGTAACCTACCCGTCGTCTGGCCCCGTGCTTCGGACAAATCCTCGAGCACTTGACTCTTCTCCTCCCTGGACGCGTCCTAAGACCGCCACGGGGAGAAACTTGAGGCCTGAGCTTTGTTAACCCGGTGGAATGCACAAATCGCCAGACACCCGCGGCTCGCGGGCGCAGTCTTGTTCCTGACCACCACACTCGTCTTTCAAAGAACTTTGGCGGGGTTGTTCGTCTTTGACGATACTGCGCTGATCCTGAGCAATCCCTACATCACCAACCCGAGCTACTGGCAGCGGCTTTTTCTCGGCTCCATCTGGTCTTTTCGCGGCGGGGCGGAGCAGAGCCATTTCTATCGCCCCTTCCAATTCTGGGTGTACTGGGTCCTGTATCGGATCGCGGGTCCGAACCCGGCGGTTTTTCACGCTCTTCAACTGTGTGTCTATGCTGGCACGGTGTGGCTGGTCTTTCGGCTGGGACAAAAGTTGCTGCGCCACGATTTAGCCGCCTTCTTCGGGGCATTACTTTGGGCGTTGCATCCCTTACACGTGGAGGCCGTCGCCTGGATTTCCGCGCTTTCGGACACGGGCTCGGCATGCCTGGTGATTGGGAGTTTCTTGCTCTTCCTGCGCGCCGAGAGCGAGGCAACCCGTCCGGTCGCGCGCCACGCTTTGGCGGCGTTGGTTTATTTCCCAGCCCTTTTCTTCAAAGAGATGGCCCTCAGTTTTCCGCTCCTGGTTGTCGTGTACTGGGTCTTCCTTGGCGAGAAGGAGTCGTGGTCCCGCCGTGCGCTGCGATGGCTTCCTTACGCACTCGCAGCGGCCGGCTATATTGCGGTGCGCATCGCGGCGCTGGGCCGATTTTCTGCAGCCCCACAGCCCTGGAAAATCTCACTGCGCATGATCACTGTGGCCGTAGGGGTTCTTGGTCAGCACGCCAAGCTCTTCTTTTGGCCCGTCAATCTGAACCTGGCTCGCACTTTTGACTTTTCAGGCAGCCTGCGCTCGCCTTGGCCTTGGCTGACGTTGCTGGCGATCCTCGCTGTGTTCGTCCTGCGGAAACGACAACCTGTGTTGGGGTTTCTCGTGGCATGGTGGGCCATAGCGCTTTTGCCTTGTCTGGACGTTCGGCAGCTTGTGGGCCTTCCAGTCGGGGATCGCTTCTCGTATCTACCTTCCGTCGGACCGTGCCTGGCCATCGCCTTCGCTGCGCTGGTGCTGCTGCCACAGTGTCTGCCGCACCTTGAGCCCGCCCGCATAACGCTCCCCGCTTTGCTCGTCGTGCTAGCGTTGTGGACGGTCCAGGACATTCGCACCGTCCCAAACTGGCATGACGATGCAGCGCTCTGGAACCACACCGCACGCGCTGCTCCTGACTCGGCCCTGGCGCACTTGTTTCAAGGGATACTGTTGGAACAACAAAAGGGCGATCTCGACGGCGCAGCCCGGGAATACGAAACTGCGCTGCGACTGAACGAAGTGAGCTTCCGGCCCACCGCCGGGATGATTTACGAGTGCGATCTTGGTTTGGGCCGCATCGCCCTGATGAAGGGGCGCACCGGAGACGCTGTCGCTTACTTCGAAAAAGCCGTCCACGTGGCCCCTGTCCTGAGCCCGGCTTACCGAGCGCTCGGCGCGCTTTATTTCCCCCAGGGGAATTACGCCAAGGCGGCGCAATATTTCGTCCGGGTCGTGAAGATCAATCCGCAAGACGTCGAGGCCCGATTTTATCTCGGCACGTGCTGGATGAAACTCGGCAAGCCGGCGCAGGCGGCGGGCGAGTTCCACGCGGCGCGCGAAGTGGCTCCCGACTATTTCCAGGCTTATGACGCTGAAGCGCGAGCGCTGGAGGCCGCGGGTGATGCGGCTGGCGCTGCGCGCGTGCGCAGCTTGAAACCGCCCAGGTAGGCGCGAAGCGCTGTGGTGTGGCCGCGTGCCGCTGCGCTGAGATCGCGCCCTTATAGGAAGACGGTTTCTGTGCCCTCCACCAGGCAATAGGCGCGGGCAACGCCCGGAAAACATACCCACCCGAATAAGAAACAGCCAGCCCTCTCCAGTGAGGAGAGGGCCAATTTCCGAATACATGGGCGCAGCGCCGCCGGAAGTCGAACGCCTTTTCTGCTACGGCCCGAATCTTCTCACTTCACGCGGCGCGTGCGCTCCGCATGATGAGGTTGGTTACACGTGATTCCTGAGCATGAGCTCCTTGGGGTGCGGCTCCAAGTAGACTTGTCCCTGCAGATAAGTGATCTGAAATTTCCGAAAGTAGTGGCGGACGAGCGTGAGGGGAACGACCAATGGAACCAGACCCTGCCGATAATCTTCGATCAGGGAAAGCAATTCGCGGCGTGAACCGTCGTCGAGCTGCCTGCGGAAGTAACCTGCCATATGCTGCAGCACGCTGGCGTGCCGCTTGGGAGTGGCGATCACGCGCAGCGCGCTCATGAACTCCGCTGCATACCGCGCGCTGAGCGTCGAGCGGGGCAGGGCCCGGGCATTCGCCACCAAGCGCCCCAGGTTCCCATACATTCTCGGAGAGTGAGCCGCCAGCAAGAGCTTGTGCGTGGTGTGGAACCTCACCAAATCTCCTCGCTTCCACTTCCCCGCAAACAGTAAGCGCAAGCGGTGATAGGCAAAGACGCGCTCGATGAAGTTCTCCCGCAGGCGCGGATCCGCCAGCCGGCCTTCTTCCTCGACCGGAAGATCAGGGAAGCGCTCGAGGAGCGCTGTTGCGAAGAGGCCGCGGCCGGACTTGGTCGGCACGCCATGGGCATCGAAAACCCGCACGCGCTCCATTCCGCAACTCGGCGAGCCCTTTTTCAGAACATAACCGCACAAATCCTGGCCGGCCAGTGCCCGCACTCGCCGGCTGGAAAAGCTGCGCATCCCTTCAGTGTGATCGGCGCCGGTCTTCGGCATGACCATGCGGATTGCTTCGCCGATGCGCACTAGCCGCAGAGTATCGCGCGGCGTGCCCAGGCCCATCTCAACCTCCGGGCAGACGGGTACCCACTCGAGATAGTGGCCCAGCGTGTCAACAAGGTAAGCATCCCGCTTGTGTCCCCCGTCGTAACGGACCTGCTCACCCAGCAGGCAGGACGAGATCCCGATGCGAATCGGCGGCGATGCTGTCTTACTCATTCGGAAGGTATCTCGGCCAGGGACTCTGGGGTCGCACTCAGATTCCGGCGGCCTCACGGTAACGAGACATGTGCTCCTGGAGTTCGTGGTTGTCGGGCTCGAGCGCCAGCGCCTTGTCCTGGGTAACGACCGCCTCTCGATAGTTTCCCTTGGCAAATTGCGCTTCCGCCAAAGTATCGATGAATCCGGCTACTTTCCATTGTGTCAAGTCCACCGCGCGCTGGGCATGGGCCAGCGCGGCCTGTGGGTCGCGAAACTTGAGATCTTCACTCGTGGCATAGAGCCACGCCAGATTGTTGTGAGCTTCTGCCATATTGGGCTCAAGGCGCAAGGCTTCCTGGTAGTGGGCGATGGCGTCGCCATAGAGTTTCTGATCCGCGTAAAGATCCGCCAGCAGGCGCTGACCCTCGGCGGTCTGCGGATTCTTCCCGAGCACAGCTTCGAAGATCTGCTGCGCTTTCGCAAGGTCTCCCTTCAACCGATAAGCCATGCCGAGCCCGAGGCGGGACTGGGGATCGCCCGGACTTAGACGCTCGGCTGCCTCAAACTCCTGAATGGCCTGGTCGTATTTCCTCTGCGCGAGGTAAAGGGCGCCCAGTTGCTGGCGCGGCCGCTCATCGCGGGGAGCTCTGCGCGCCGCTTCCTGGAAACTCTGGAGCGCGCGATCGTATCGCTGGGCAGCCTCGAAGCGAGCGCCTTCCACCAGCAGGCCGCTCACGGCCTGGGAAGTCCGGTAATGGTCCAGTGTCGCACCCATAGCGAAGAGCACTACCACGAGTGGGAGGGCAACGATGGCTTGAGAAGGGGGCTCGGCAATTTCTCCGGGTGGGAGATCATGTCCGGGCGGGGCAATAACCAGAGCCAGCAGGACGCCGCTCGCCAGCCCGCCCAGATGTCCCCAGTTGTCAATACCGCGCACCGAGAATCCGAAGGCCAGATTCACGACGATGAAGGGAATCATTCCTCTGCCGAAAGCCCTGCCCCAGCGGGGAGGAATCACGTCACGGTGAAGGTAACCGGTGACCAGCATCGCGCCGGCAACACCGAAGATGGCTCCGGATGCCCCGGCGGCGATGTTATTCGAAATGGTCATGGAGAGGAGCGCGCTGCCAATCCCCGTGGCAACGTAAATCGCGGCATAGCGGCCGTAACCATACACGCGTTCCAGGATAGGCCCCAGGATATAGAGAGCGTAGCTGTTAACCAATAAGTGAAGCCAGCCGATGTGAAGGAACATCGGCATGACCAGCCGCCAGTACTCGCCTCGCCGAAGGTAGGGACCGTAAGAGGCGCCGAAGTCGAGTAGAATGCCGGGATTTTTCGATCCCCCGGCGAGGGTCTCCAAAACGAAAAGCAGGCCGTTGACCGCCAGGATGGCGAGTGTGGCGACGGGCCAGTAGCGCTGCGGGGCTACCCTGTCGTCGTGCCGGCCAGCGGGCGAAATCAAAGGTTGCTCGGCCATCGGTCTCCGTCGAATGCCAGATCTTTGAAACGGGTGAGCCGCAACTCAGGCGTCGCGGATCTCTTGGCAATAGCCTTCCCCGGCGCACGGGCGGCACAAAACCCGCCCATCGATGCGGCGTTCGCGTCCGTCGTTGATTCCCTCGCCACAACTTTCGCAGCTCACATGAGATCGCGGCCTGCCGGGAAGGTCGGCGGGACCGAGCGCCACGCGCACCCGCTGCAAGGTGAACAATTCCTCATCGCCCATCAGCCTGTAAGCTTCCAGTTGCGCCTCGTAAGGGTCGGAAAGGGCAGGGAACATGGAGTTGGCCCGCTCGCGTGAATCGTCCCGGGCCACGATCCGAACCGCACGCTCGGTCTCAAGATCCACAAAGGTCGCAGCCACCTTGCCGTAATCGCGGAACTTGAGCGAACGTTTTCCCAGCCGGCAACCCGTGACCAGGCTGACGGCGTCCGTCGCGCAGCGGTCGATCTCAACAAAAGTCAACAGGCGCTTGCGGCATTCGACCGGATCGTCAAAGCCCAGCGCGTTGAGTCCGAACATCGCCATGCGAATTCCCAAAACCTGCCCCGGACACATGTGGCCGTGATTCTGCGCCGCGAGCGTGATGTACTCCTGGAGCGTCTTCATGATCGAAGCGAACGGGATACGGCGAGGGGCAATTCGATCCCAAGGTTCCCAACCCTTTGAGCCCGCCCCACGCGTGGCAAGAAATTATACCATCCCGCGCCGGGTCGCGGCTTCATCAGCGCCATCAAAGGACCGTCATCCCGACGCAGAGAAGCTGTGGAATTATCGATGAAGTCAGGCTGCTTTCTGCTGCCAGGGCGGGGTTGAGCGGGGAGCCGCCGGTCAACTATCGCTTCCGACCTTTATGGTGATGGCATCCCAATTTCCTTTCGACTTCGGCCGGGGCAGCACCTGCTAGGTTCAGGCCGGGGCGGTGAACTGCTGCGGTCGCCAGACGATTCGGAACCATTGCTGCAGGTTGTAAGTCAGCGCCGCCCACAGCGTCTCGCACAGGACTTTGTTCAACCCTCGCACCCGAAACTGCCGCAATCCGATTTTGGCTTTCAGCCAGGCGTGGGTGAACTCCGCCACTCGGGCGCGCTCCCGACAAATCTTTTGGGCCTCGGGGGTCTGCATCTTTTCCAGGAACACCGCCACTTCCGGGGAGTTTTCTGTGCGTGCGATGGTGCGGCCCTGCTGGCGGGTGGGGCAGCACTGCGGCCGCGACGCCCAGGCCCGGCAGTCCGCCGCTCGCGCGCCATAGACGTGTTGCCGAACTCCCGCCCGATCGTGCTGGGCTTGCTGATAGACCCAGCGTTGGCCCCGGGGGCAAGTCAGGGTGTGGGCCTGCGGGTTCAGGACAAAGCGCTCGGCCTGAAACTCCGGCGTCACCCCGCGCCGCGCATAGGCTTTCTTCACCCCTCGGGGTGCTCCGCCCGCCCCCTGCGCCCCGAAGAAATCCACAGGCTGATCAGCAACTGTGGATCGTAGGCTGGCCGCCCCGGCTCCCCCGCGGCCACTTCGATCGCCGCCCGGAATCCGCGCAGATCCAGCCGCCCCACCAACTCCCCAATCGCCCGCGCCAGATGGCCCGGTTCGATCAGCTTCTCCACATCCGCCGCCGGTTAACCACCTTCAACCGCAGCTCCTTCCGTACCTCGTTCCCTACCGCCGGCTCTTCTCTCCCCATGCTCGATCACCTGCCTCTGCCTAGCCCCTCCGAGCGGCCCTTGCCGCACTTCCACCGCTTCGCTGTCAAGACCAGCACTCACATCTCCACTTCCTCAACGCCCGCAAACAGAAGTGGGGAGATGATTTCACAGCTTCAGAACATCGGGACAAGTTCCCGCGAAGGCCTGTCTGAGCATGCAGGCGGGAATCCAGCGTGGCTGCCCGCTGCGCAAAAGCGCGGGTCAGCCATTTCACGAATAAGTTCCGGTCTCTGGGCTTTGTCGATTACAACGGCGGTCTGGCGGTCCATAGTTCCCTCCTGAATGTCGTTTTCCACGACTAGTCCCTATTCCAAGCTCGCAAATAATCCCACCCAAGATGAGCAATATTGAACAGACAGGCTCTATCCGGGGGCGTAACATTTAGACTGGCGTCTTAAGATGCTGAGGGGGCGACCATGGTCGGACAATTAAGCGATCGGGTCTTGCTGGTGGACGACGAGCCTCTTGTCCGAAGGCTTATCTCAGGATACTTGGTGGCTGCGGGGTATGTTGTTCGGGTCGCTGTTGACGGTCTCGATGCGCTCGGAAAACTCCGAGAGGGACTTCCGGACTTAATCATTTCCGACCTCAACATGCCCCGCATGTCAGGGTTTGAGCTTCTGGACGTGGTGCGCCAACGCTTCCCTCAAATACCCGTCATTGTAATTAGCGGAGTCGCCGCCGATGAAATGCCAGAAGGAGTGGCGGCCGACGCTTACTACCACAAGAATGGATTCGGATTTGATCAGCTCCTGCGAACTGTATCCGACCTGACCCGAAAACCTCCCCTGCGGACTGCTGCCCCACGAGTCGACAACAAACCAGTCTGGGCAAGATGGGATGGGAACGGGCACTACACCCTCAATTGCGAAGACTGCTTGCGCTCGTTTAGTGTCCCCCGCGCCCCGAACATGGGGCGAGATGAAAAGTTGACCCTCTGCGTCCACTGTGGCAGAACAGTCCAGTTCCTAACCAGCGACGGAGATCCACAGGACCCTGCCTTGCCATGATTTGATGTGGCCAATTCCCCTCCCGTTTTAAACCTGCGAGCGAAAAAATCAGTGATGGTATTGAGACCCGGGAGCACACAGTTGTTGTGCAAGTCTGCGGTTTTTAGGCTCCCGGCGGGAGGGGTGGCCGCCCGCTGCGCAAGAGAGTGGGGCGGTGGTCTTCAGCTTGCCTGTTCAATTGCCTTGAGGATGTCGAGCACCCTGTCCAGCCCGAAGCTATATTCGTGCCCGATGAAGGCTGACTCGGTCCGAACGGTCGTGCGGATAATCGCTTCGGCGCCTGCAGGGTCGGGCCGCACCGTCACAGATGCCTCCGGCAATTCTAGGAACTTCTTTGAGGCCACGAAACCAAAGAGCGGGGGCTCATAGCGGCGGCTGAGGCCGTCTTTGATTTTCTTCAGCAGCGGCTTCTGCGTTCCGAATCGCTCCGCGCCTGGACCTTCAACTTCGAGCTTCTCACTCAACAAGCCCAAGGATTTCTTGAAGGAAACCTCCGCCGTGATGGGAACTTTCAAGACCGCCCGGTAGAGGACGTCCGTGACGATACCTGAATCGGTAGTCATCACGACTACCTGCAACGGCCATGGCGCGCCGGGAATCGTGGCGGCATAAAGGTGCGCATTCACCGTCGCCGCGCGCTGCATCACTAACGACTCGAACAGTTGCTTGCCAGTGCTCCATGCAGGGAGCTGGCCGCCGACTGGCGCATGCTCGATGGCAACCGTGCCACCCAGGCCGCACTTCCGCATTTCCTCTTCCCACCACACGCGCAACTTCTCGGAGTCTTCCGGCGGGTTTCCACGCGGATAGCCTTGTTTTTTCATCGATGAACCCTTTCCATGACGCCAACCCAGCTCCCCGGCTGGACATCGCACCGGCTGGCGCAGAGCGTAGCCCAGCAACATGGAGATGTGTGCGTAAGCCGAGCAATCATACTGCCTTTCATGCCCAATTACAGGCTGCAATTCCCCTTCGGTTAACCGCAATTCCTTACCACCAGCGCCGCTGTACCCCCGGCCTGCGCCCCGGCATGGCCAAATCTATGGTTGGCCCGGCGGACGGTGACCTGCGACTCCGCCGCAGGGAAAGCGTTGGGGAGGGGAGCGTTGGTCGTCACATCAGTGGTGGAGAGCCCGTCCACGGAAAACTGGGGCGGCAGGCGCAGAGGGGGGCATCATCCGGCAGCTCGCCCTTGCGCTTGCTTCATCAGTTCCAGCAGGCAACTGGCGGCGCCTCGGGCGAAGCCCTCGTCGTTGATGTGGGCGTCGACCTCGACAAGCCGGATTCGCACATCGAGGTTCGCCTTGAGGGCGTCGAGATAGCTTCTATCGGCTTCCGGCCAAGAGAAGGGCTGACCCGTGGAGTCGATAGCAGAAACGCCGCGTAAGGGCATGAAAAACACCACAGGGCCTTGCGCCCGGTTGAGCTTCTCGGCTGTGATACGGCCCAATTCAGCGCACTCCGCAGGGGTCGTACGCATCAAGGTCACGTTCGCGTTATGAACGTAGAGCCGACGCTGCCGGTATTTTTCGGGGACCGAATCGAGGGGACCAAAGTTGACCATGTCGACCGCACCAGGACATATAACCTGGGGAATACCCTTCAGTGCGGCTGCCTCGAGCCGATGCGGTCCCGCACTCATCACGCCGCCGGCCAGCTCATCCGCGAGCTCGGTCGTGGTGATGTCCAGAACCCCCGCAACGTAGCCGTCGGCGATCAGGCCCTCCATGGCCTGACCGCCCGCACCGGTGGCATGAAAGACCAGGACTTCGAAACCGTTTTGTTCCAAAATGTGCCGCGCCAGGGTTACACACGGAGTGGTCACTCCGAACATGGTGGCCGCAATCAGTGGCTTGGCCTCCCGATCTTCGACCTCCTCCTGGTTCACCATGCCTGCGATGGCGGCGGCCGCATTCCCCAGAATCCGCCTCGACAGCCGATTAAGCCCGGCGATGTCGACAATCGGGTACAGCATGGCAATGTCCTTTGTCCCGACGAACGGGCGAGTGTCACCCGACGCCAGCGTGGAAACCATCACCTTCGGGAAACCTGCCGGTAGCGACCGCATCGCCGCGGTTCCGAGGGTAGTACCGGCCGAACCTCCCAGGGAGATCAACCCTTGGATCCTTCCCTCCTCGAACAGCCGCCGGACCACCACCGCAGCGCCTGCCCCCATGGCCGCGATACTGCTGCCGCGGTCATGCGTGGCAACGAGGTCTTCGAGGTTTTGTCCAGCGGCGCTGGCTACCTCCCGGCTGGAGACGTCCGGTGCAAACGCCGGTGCTTCCAGAACGCCACAATCGATGACGAGCGTGGCCAGTCCTGCCGACTCGATGCGGCTGCGAAGATAGGCAAACTCCTCTCCCTTCGTATCGAGCGTCCCGACAATGGCCACCGTCTTTGGCATTATGTTCCAATTTCCTGTACGCCGCGGCGCCTGGCGATGCGGCGACTACGATCTTCGGGGCGGCTCGCCCGGGGGAACTAACCGGCAGCCCGGCAACGTGCGGAGGATCGCTTCGGGACCGGGGGGAGAATAGACGGCAATCATTTTCAGGGGCTCCCAACCGGTATTGATCGTGGCATGGAAAATGTCTGCGGGGATGTGAACCATGTCACCCGCCGCGATGGGTTGCCACCGCTCACCCTCGACGTCGATCATCTGGTTGCCCTGGCCGGACACGACGTAGAGGATCTCTTCACAACCCGGGTGATTGTGACGCTCGTGTCCTTTGCCGGGTTCGAGAAGTACAACTCCCATGGTAAAGCGTTGGGCGGCGGTCACCCGAGGCTCACTCATCCACTTGATGGTGCCCCAGTCGAACACCATCGTCTCAACGTCGGACGGTCGTACAAAGCGAAGTCCGGGAAGGTCCGCCATAAGTCCTCCTTATCGTGAACGCCTGATGGCTCATCGCTTCAGCGTAAGCGATTTGAATCTCTGTACCTGTTCAGTGATGGCCCGCTCCGCGGGGAGTCGCTCCACACTCGAAGCTCCAAAAAAGCCGGCGAGGCCGTGAGTCTTGCTCAGCATGTAGGCGACGTCGTCCGGCTCGGCCAGCGGCCCGCCGTGACAGATTACCAGGACCTCGGGGTTGACGGACACCGCGGCATCTCGAATGGATTGGACGAGTGTCGCAGCCTGATCGAGGGTCAGGGCCGTCCTGGCGCCGACGGTTCCCTTGGTGGTCAACCCCGCGTGGGCCACAATGATGTCCGCTCCGGCTCGGGCCATTTCCCGCGCCTGCTCCTCGTCGAATACATAGGGGCACGTGAGCAAGCCCATCTCACTCGCCTGGTGAATCATCCGCACCTCAAGCTCGAAGCCCATCCCGGTCTCTTCCAGGTTGGCGCGGAAAACTCCGTCGATCAGGCCCACGGTGGGGAAGTTCTGCACCCCGGCAAAGCCCAGGTTGCGGAGTTCCGGGAGGAAGCGGCTCATCAGGCGAAATGGGTCGGTGCCGTTGACCCCAGCCAGCACGGGCGTCTGCTTAACCACCGGAAGGACTTCGCGAGCCATTTCTACCACAATGGCGTTGGCGTCGCCGTAAGCCAACAGGCCGGCCAGCGAACCTCGTCCTGCCATGCGGTAGCGGCCCGAATTGTAAATGATGATCAGGTCTGCGCCCCCCGCCTCCGCGCACTTTGCGGAAATCCCGGTACCCGCGCCGGCGCCGATGATAGGCCGACCCGAGGCCACGACTTGCCGAAGGCGCTGGATATGCTCCGGTTTGGTAAGAGCCATGGGATTAGTCCTCCGGGAGCTTGCTGCGCTTACGCACTTTTCGTCTCACGCGGGTCTCCCGATACTGCCTGGTCCAGGCCTCCGACGTTGGTCCGCCCTCCCGCGAGATGCGGCCACTTGTTCGGTTTGCGACCCTACGGCCAATCAACTGCTCGTTTAGCTCTCTGCCGTTCCCGCGGCAGTTACGCGCGTTCGGGAGAAACCGCCGTGAGTTCGAATTGCACCTGCTGCTTGCCCAGTTGCGGGTGCGTCGCCGTAAGCTTCACCGTTCCCGGTTGTTCTTTGGCGCGAATCCAGATGGCACCCGTGCCGCCGATCAGGGCGAAGGGATTATCTCCGATGATTTCCGCAGGGCCGTCGAGTTCCAGTTTAATCGCGTCATTCGCAAATGGCCTGATGGCACCGAATTCGTCGGTCACGCGAAGGACGACGCGGGTTGTGTCGGCTCCGTCGGCGTTTAATTTGGTGTCGTCCGGAAGCAGTACAAATTTCTGGTCTACTCCCCTTCCCGACAACGTTTTGGAGATCACTTGCTTGCCTTGGAGGAAGCCGTCAATGCGCAAGTCTCCCCAATGGTTCACTGCCCTCGACAAATCAGCGACAAACGGCGCATAGCGGAGATGAGCGAAAGTCTTTGTGTCCGGATCGACTTCCGCGACCAGCTTGTCGGCAATATAGAACTTGAGGTGATCGCAGTTGGAGCAGACGACGGCCTTGGAGAATCCGATGGACTCATCGCCTCTAGCCCAGTGGAAAGCCGGCTCGAGCGCGACTTCTTCCGCGGGATCGCACTGCGACTTGTAGAACCCGGCAGCGGGTTTGGGTTCGCGGAAAATATCGGTCACGCCGTGATAGCAGATGCGCTCTCCGCTACCGAAGTCAGCGTGCGTGTTGTAATCGAACGCGCACCAGCCGATGCCGCCGGCATATTGCGGATTAGAAGCAAGTTGGTCGTGAATACGCGCGTGGCGCAGGGTATGTTCAGTGAGGCGTTCCACCTGGTCGATGGTCTTGGTGGGGTAGGTGTGACCGACGAATTCCGTGTTGAGATAGCGCGGGTGGTTCGGCGGTTTCAAAGGGAATCCGAAATCGTTCATGGTGAAGACATCTTCGAGAAATTCGGATTCCTGGAAGTAGCGGATGCCCCCTGTCTGACGAGTGGGATCGAGGCGGTGAGCTAGGGCGTTGGTGCGCGTGTAAAAGCCGTGGTCGTCCAAGGACTCGTTGATGCGCACACCCCACAGGATGACGCTGGGATGATTCCAGTCGCGGCGGATCATGCGGCTGACGTTATCGATGGAGATCAATTTCCAGGGTTCATCCCCGATGTGCTGCCAGCCAGGAATTTCCTCGAGCACCAATAGACCGAATTCGTCGCAGGCGTCGAGAAAATGGCGGGATTGCGGATAGTGCGAAGTACGGACGATGTTGCACTTGAGTTTGCGGCGCAGAATGTCCGCATCTCTGCGCTGGACGCGGCCAGGCATGGCCTGTCCGGCAAAGGGGAACGTTTGATGACGGTCAAGGCCGCGGAGCTTGATGACTTTGCCGTTCAGTTCGAAACCGTGATCAGTGAATTGCGCTTCTCGAAAGCCAACAGTGCGCGTGTCGGAATCCACCAACTGGGTTCCGCGCAAGAGACGGACATGCACGGAATAAAGATTCGGGCTGGCGAGGTCCCAGAGTTTGATTGCGCCGAGTTTGTCCAAGTGGACGCTGTGAGCCACCGGTTCGGTTGCGGCGTCCGAGGGCGAGATGGGCAAAGAGCCATTGGCGATGACGCGATCGCCGTCACGAAGATCAACCTCCAGGGTGAGGGGTTCCTGGGACGCTTCCAAGGGCATGAGGAAACAGTCAACGTCGAGAGACGGATGAGGGGTGAGAACGTCCTTGGGCTTTGCAAAAATGTTTTCGATGAAGGTGCCGGGAACGATGCGGAGTGAAACTTCGCGATAGATGCCACCAAATGTGAGGTAGTCGATTTGAAAACCGAAGGGCGGGATATCGGGCCGCTCGCGGGAGTCCACGTCGACCGCCAGTACGTTTTCTCCATCGAAGTCGAGGTGAGGGGTGAGGTCAAAGGAAAAAGGCGTGTAGCCGCCTTTGTACTCGCCGAGGCGCACGCCATTGATCCACACGGTAGAAGCGGTCATCACGCCTTCGAAATCAACGAAGACGTGGTTGCCCTTCGCTTCTGTCGGCAATTTGAAGCGGCGGCGGTAGAGGGAGACGAACTCATAAGATTTGTCGTCGAAGCTGTGCCAGGGCAGACGAGCATTGGTGTGAGGAATCACGACACGCTCGAATGCCGAGTCGTCGAACTCCCGCCGGTGTCCGCCTTCGACAAACGATTTGTTGTATCTCCAATTGCGGGTGATGGGAAGAACCAACCGTCCGTCAGACTTGGAGCCGGCCGGGAGAGGGGGATTGCCCGCCAGTATGCGGGGAGCAAGAGTGGCGCCAGCGATTGCTGTGGTTGTGGCTTTGAGAAAGTCGCGTCGTTGCATGTTTTTTCCTTTCGCGTATTGAAAAATAGCCGGGTGAATTGATTCCGGACGAACTCATCCACTTTTCGGCTTGCGCCGGTACTGCTAAGGAGCGGCAGAGTTTGGCGTCTCAGAAACTCTGTGGCTTTCCTGATCGAACGAACCGCAGGATTCGAAAAAGCCGAACTCTGCGCTACCGGCTGCCTGATCGAGGCCTCCGACGTTGGTACGCCCTCCCGCGGGATGCGGCCCGTTCGGCGCCAAGCCCGCCGGTAATAATAACCTGTTGTTCGCCAAAACCGAAACGGTCCTGGGTTTGTGTACGACGGGTGTGGCAACTGGTGGGGGTTCATCACGAGCACCTTACCACTGCCGATCGGTACTTCGCGTCAGACATGCAGGGATTTGTGAACCTGGCGGGAGTCAAAGTGGCGGGCTGCGACCGGCTGGTTCGCCCGGTTTGAACAGCGTACGGTTCCGCAGGCAAATCCCGTCGGCTACGTCGTCCGTACCGAGGATGCAGCGCTCCGGCTTGAGGAAGTACCAGTTATCAGAGGAAAGAACGTGCTTGCCGGTTCCCATGTGATAGAGTAATTATAATAGATCAACGATTGATGGGCGTGGAAGGACCCGCCCACATGGAGGTCCTCAACCTTGGAATCGCATGGAGAGATCGCGTTTGGAGAGCTACAACAAGTAAGTGTCCGGTCAACTTCGGAGACTGCCGCTGACATGTTGCGAAAGGCCATAATCAGCGGAGCTCTCAAGCCTGGGGAACGCCTGATCGAGCAGAAACTCGCCGCGAAGATGGGCATTGGCCAACCGACCTTGCGAGAGGCGTTGAAGGATCTCGAATACCAAGGATTCGTGAAGAAAATCCCCCAAAGAGGAACCTATGTAACCAAACTCGGCAAGGAGGACTGCCGTAAGATCCTCGAGGTCCGTATTATTCTGGAGGCTCTGGCAATCAGCTCGGCAGCTCGCAACATGAACCCCAGGATCGAGACCGAGCTGGAACACTTGGTGAGCGAAATGCGCAGCGTTACAGCATCTGGCGATTTGGCCAAGTTTCACGATTTGGATGTGAAGTTCCATCGACAGATCTGGGACGTGGCTGGCAATGAATACTTGACGAAGGCCCTGGAAGCTACGAGTTTCCAACTGTTTGCTTTTGCCCTGTTAGACCTCGGACCGGACCTCATAAAACAACGGCGCCTGGCCGTGGAGCAGCACAAAGGAATCCTCGAAGGCCTCCGGACCCACGACTCCGTGAAGGCTCGGCTCGCTTTTGTTGGTCACACCGTGAAGTATTGGAATGAACTCTACCCTGTGGACCTAAGCCAGGAGCAACTTGTCGCGAGTTCCTCAACCCGCTAGGCTCTCGCTCGCCCTGGCGGCGATCGAGTCTGAGGATGCATTCTCATGGGGCCCGCACGATCGTGCATAGCGCGAAGTCGCTGGATCACGCGCACTTGCGTGAGGACGCAAGCCGTGACGGAACTTGTCGATCACACTGGGCTACGCTCCGTTCGGCCGGTGGCCTCTTGACGAACCTTGGTGAGCCTCTGCGAGACTCTTAAGCCGAGGCACTCCATCGACGGAAGGTTGATTCACAATGGACCGAGCTGTTGAACTGAAGAAGGCCTTTGCAGGAATCTATCCGGGTGAACCCCGCGTCTTTCGTGCGCCGGGGCGGGTTAATCTGATCGGTGAGCACACCGACTACAATGACGGTTTTGTGATGCCTTGTGCGATCGCTGCCTCCACGTGGGTGGCTATTGCGCCGCGGCCGGATCGGAGACTGGTGGCGTATTCGCAAGATTTCTCTGCGCACGCGGAGATTGACCTGGACGATCCGCCTCCCGGTGCGGAGCATCACTGGAGCCGGTATGTCTTCGGAGTTGCTTGGGTGCTCGAATCGGCGGGCCACCGTCTGCGTGGTGCGAACCTGCTCATCAAAGGAGACGTGCCGATCGGCGCGGGTCTCAGCTCGTCCGCGGCTCTCGAAGTTGCCACGGGTTGCGCGCTGCTAGCCGCTTCCGAGATCCGCATGGGGCGTGTGGAGCTGGCAAAGTTCTGCCAGCGGGCTGAGAACCAGTTTGTGGGTACGCGGTGCGGAATTATGGACCAGTTCGTGTCATGCTTCGGGGCAGTCGATAGTGCCTTGATGCTGGATTGCCGTACGCTCGAGCACCAGCTCGTGCGGATTCCTCCCAACGTTACGCTGGCCATGTGCAACACGATGGTCAAGCATGAGCTGGCAAGTGGAGAGTACAACAAGCGACGTGAAGAGTGTGAACGGGGCACTCGCACCCTGGCCAAGAAAAAGGACGGCGTCCGCGCCTTGCGAGACGTAACGCTGGAGGACTTGACCCGCCCAGAGGCGGATCTCCCCGAAGTCGTGTACAGACGTTGCCGCCACGTGGTCAGCGAAAACGCTCGAGTCGCCCAGGCTGTAGAGGCTCTGCACAAGGGAGACCTTGCGAGGTTTGGCGCACTCATGGGTGAATCGCACGCAAGTCTGCGGGACGACTATGAGGTAAGCTGCTCTGAGCTGGATCTGATGGTGGATCTTGCCCGACAACTCCCAGGAGTATACGGCGCGCGTATGACGGGCGGAGGATTTGGAGGGTGTACGATTAATCTTGTGCGTAACGACTGTGTGGAAAAATTCAAGGAAGCAGTTAGTCGGGGATACGCAGCGGCAACGGGTAAAGTGCCGGAAATCTACACCTCGACCGCCGGTGAAGGAGCAGGAGAGGTGAGCATCGTCGATCGTGCTGAACCGGCACCGGCCACCTCTGAGGCTGCTTGACCCGGCGCTCTCCACCGTAACCTCAAAAGCCCAGCGTTTTGACTGACTCGGGCGCGTGGGTTCTGTCTGGCCTCGGGAGTGACTCTTGCGGGGGTCCAAGACGGAGTTCTTGCGGCGTTCTTGTACCCGCCAATCTGCGTAGCGTCGCTATGGCGGTTCCCCCGACTCCGGGACCAGGTTTGGTTTTGTTGCCGCGCGAAACCTCGAAAGTTAAGTGCTCTCTCGACCTTCACAAGGGAATCGCATAACAACAGGAAATCCAGAGCCAGCGCTGCAATTTCCACCGACGTGCCATGTTCTGTGGCAACGCGATACTAAAATGCAGCCTTGTGATGGCAGTGATCATTGAATCCCATCGCTGGCGCGTCGTGGCCTGACCTCACGCTCCAGGTAAAGAGCCAGTTTGCTACGCAAGAAGAGGTTCTCAGCCATCAGCGCGGGTTTGGAGAGTAGCACCAGCCCGAGGAATCGGAGGGTGTCCCGCAACAGAGCGGCAAGGTTCAGTAGCAGGGGTGAGAGGCAATCGCGTTTTCGCATCCGGTAGAGGATGGCATAAGTTGGAGATTCGTCAGACGTCTAGAAATGTCGGTCCTGTGAACGCTCAACTAGCAGAGCTGACGCCACGGTTCAGATGTTTTGCGGACGGCAAGTTTTGAGGCGAGAACCAGATCAGGCCAGTCAGTGGAATGGCCAGACGTGCCGCCTTTGCCACCCAACTGGGGCCATGGCGATCATAAGTTGACACGAGAAAGCCAGCTGACCTATGGTCGTGTGTAGAGATGGAGTTGAAATCCGAAATTCAGGTGGACATGTCCGACGGGAGCACCGCCACTCCTGTCTCCCGTGGGTGGGGCGCAGAGTGGTGGCAGCCGATCCTGCGCAGCTTCAATCGCGACAGACGCCGGATAGCTAGGGTATTCGTATCTGCCATCACTCTGGGCAGCGGTCTTCTGAACCTCCTATCCGTCATGGGCGGGCCCTCACAGTCGAGGCTTCTTGCCGAAATCTTTCCCATCGAGTTCATCCAACTTTCTCGATCCCTTACGCTCCTCACTGGGTTCGTGCTGACAGTGTCCTCACTCAATATCTACAAGTGCAAGAAGCGCGCCTGGAACATCGTGCTTGCGTTGTCCGCGTTGTCCACGGTCTTTCACCTGATCCGCAGGTCCGACTATCGAGAGGCGGCCTTCTCGCTTGCGCTCGTCGTCTTGCTGCTGTTGACGCGCAACACGTTCACTGTGAAAAGCAGTGTGCCCGACATTGCCTCGGGTTTTTCACGTCTCGCGCTGGCCGGAGCGATTGCCATCGGATACGGTGTTGCCGGCTTTTGGTTCCTGGACAGGCAGCACTTCGGAATCAACTTTCATATCGGGGATTCCATCCGCACGACGATTCGTTTGCTCCTGCTCTCCGGCGATCCGCGACTCGTGCCACGCACTGAGTACGCGCGATGGTTTCTGGATTCCCTTTATCTCACCACTGCCACGGCCATCGTCTATTCCGGGTTCGCCCTCTTTCGGCCGGTGATCCACCGATTCCGCGAGGTGCCGCGCGAGCGCGCCCTAGCGCGGGACATCGTGCTGCGGTACGGCCGCACTTCGCTCGATTTCTTCAAGGTTTGGCCCGACAAGTCCTATTTCTTCTCGTCTTCCCATCGTTGCTTCATCGCCTACAAGGTGGGTGCTAACGTGGCGCTCGCTCTCGGCGATCCCGTAGGGCCAGAGGGTGAGATCGAGGCCACGATCCGTGGATTTCTGGAGATGTGCCATCAGAACGGATGGGGCGCAGGATTTCACGCGGCACTTCGTGACCTCATCCCAATCTATAGGCGCGTGGGACTGCACAAGCTGAAGATCGGGGACGATGCTCTCGTCGAGTTGACCTCCTTTTCTCTCGAAGGCAAGCCCAGGAGGGAGTTGCGGCGAAAAGTCACCCAGCTTGAAGCCACGGGCCTCCGTACGGCCGAATTCCAGCCGCCCATGCCGAACCATATCCTCGCCCAATTGAAGGCGGTCTCGGACGAGTGGCTGAAAATCCCCGGCCGTCGTGAGCGCACGTTCACGCTGGGCCAGTTCGACACTCGGTATCTTCGCCACACTCCGATCTTCGCTGCTCTGGACAAGGACGGGAAGGTGCTGGCCTTCATAAACCTGATCTCCACGCGCAACCAGAAGGAGATCAGCGGTGACCTGATACGCCGACGCACGCAGGCGCCCAATGGCACCATGGACTACCTCCTCGCCAAGCTGTTCCTGCGCCTGAAGGAAAAAGGCTATGAGCGCTTCAATCTTGGCATGGCCCCCATGGCTGGATTCCACGAGCGCGAGGAGGCTACCGCGGAGGAACGCGCCATTCACAGCTTTTTCCAGCAGCTCAACTTTTTGTTCAGCTTCCGTGGACTGCGGTACTACAAAGCCAAGTTCCATCCCATCTGGGAGCCGCGCTATCTGATCTACCGCCATATCCTGGAACTGCCCCGGCTGGCACTCGCGCTCCGCCGTGTCTCCGAAATCAAAGCAGCTGAGCGCGATCTGAATGTGGGGGAGCAGTACGAATGAGGCGCCGTGCCCAATCTGCCGGTTTGATCCTGCTCATCTTGTTTCTGGCTGCGCCGGCTCATGACGAGTGTCTCCCGCCCGAAACCACTCAGGCGCTTTTTGCTGCCGCGCACGACCTGAAGAAGTTGGTCGTGATCGACGCCAGCGATCCCAAGTACGACGGCAAGAACGAGGAGTTCTTCCGCACGCTGAAAGAGGGCCTGAATTGGATCCAGCTACACCGATGAAGGCGGTCGCCGCCGGCACCCCGCCTACTGACGCCCCAACCTCGCGCCTGAAGCGCGCGCTGTTCTATCTGTTAGCGATCGCCTGCCTGGTCTGGGTCTTTCACGACGTTCATCCCCGGGCGCTGCGTGCCGCCATGGCTATATCCAACTGGTGGTTTGTCGTGCTGGCGGTCGTCGTGGACATCCTCACCTATTGTCTGCAGGGCATCCGCTGGAAGCTGCTTTTGTCTCCGGTTGGACGCCTGAGCGCTCTCCGGACCACGCAGGCCATTTACGCCGGACTGTTCGTCAATGAACTAGTCCCCTTGCGGTTCGGCGAACTCGTTCGGGGGTTCCTGGTGTCGCGCTGGTTTTCATGCGGGATCACCGACGTGGTGCCTTCCATCGTCGTGGAGCGATTCTTAGATATTCTCTGGCTCGCCGTTGGGGTTGCGCTGGCAGCCCTGTGCGTACCCCTGCCGACGGACCTGATTGAGGCCGGCGACTTGCTCGGAGCCATCCTGTTGGTCATCACGGGGATATTCTTGTGGATCGTCCTACGGAGGAAAAATGAGCTGGAGTCCGGGGGAGCACAACCCGCTTCCTCATCGGGTATCGCTTCCGGCCTTTCGTCCTTCATTACGCGCCTGGCGCTAGGGTTGCGTCAGATCGGTACTTCGCGCTGGCTCTATTTCGCGGCACTGCTCTCGTCCGCCATGCTGATGTGCCAGGCCCTCGCCTTCTGGTTCATGATGCTGGCGTGTGGGATCCGTCGGCCGCTGGTAGTGGGTGCCATCGTCATGCTCATCGTGCGGTTGGGCACGATGATCCCCAACGCTCCTGCCAATGTCGGCAGCTTCCAGTTCTTCACCGTCCTGGCGCTCGGTCTTTTCGCAGTAAACAAGACAACCGCAGCCGGTTTCTCTATCGTTATGTTCGCCGCACTCACCGCGCCTCTTTGGATCCTCGGTTTGTTCGCGATCAGTCGTACTGGCATGCGCCTGTCGACAATACGCGCGGAAGTTGCCAGCCTGCGTCTCCCCGCCCGCTGGGCCAGCGTAACCCCGAAGAGAGAAAACCCGCGTTAAATTGACCTGCCCATGCCAAGAATTCCCTCGCCGCACGAAACCAATCGGCCAGACCTTCGTAGGCGCTCCATCCGGCATCCTCATTGTCCAGCATTCCGTCCACGCCCGCTGTTTTCGCCTGCCCGCAAGGCGCTCGGTAGCGCACAGTTTATGCAGCTCGAACTCTGCGGCCCTCGTATTAATGGCTAGGGTTATAAGCGCTTTAATATTTGTCTGTACCACCAAGCCACGGAGCGCCGGTCCCGCCCTGTGGGATAGCCCCTGGCGCAAGCCTGCTTGCCGGCAGGCAGGCCCGGGGTTCACGGCCCCCCCTCACCCCCGGCAACGGATCGGTTCCGCCTTCACCGGGTCCTGCGCTTCACTTGCCGGCTCGAGCCGCGGGCAGGCCGCCGGGGCGCTGGCTTTTGGATGGAATTCAGCATCTTGAGGTTCTTATTGATCAGAGCGTAGCGCTTCTCGACGCATGCAGAGCTGCGTAACGGATCCTCGGGGGTGTTCAACACGTAGTCCAGAAGCCTGTCAACCGTGCTGGTCGCCACATGGAGCCGGGTGTCCGAAGAGCCATAGTAGATGAAAACCCGGCCGTCCTGGCGCGCGACCCAACCATTGCTGAAGACGACGTTGGAAACATCCCCGATGCGTTCCTCTCCCTGCGGGGCAAGGAAATAGCCCGCCGGACGGTGCGTGATCACTTGGGGCCATTCGAGTTCGCAGAGGAAAAGGTAGAGCACGTAACGCAAGCCGGCCGCCGTGTTGCGCACACCGTGGGCCAAGTGCAACCAGCCTTTGTCGGTCCGGATGGGTGCAGGGCCAAGACCGTTCTTCACCTCCTTGATGGTGTGGTATTCGCGGCTGTCGATGATGGTTTCCTCCTCGATGATGGGGTTCTCCATGCTCGTCGCGAGGCCCCAGCCAATGCCTCCGCCTTTGCCTGCTTGAATGAAGTCGTCTTGCGGCCGCGTGTAGAACGCGTATTTGCCCTCCACAAATTCGGGATACAGCACGACGTTCCTCTGTTGCGGGGATTTGGTCTTTAAATCGGGCAGGCGCTCCCAGTTCTTCAGGTCCTTGGTTCGGGCGATGCCGCACTGGGCCACGGCCGATGAGGTGTCCCAGGAGGGAGCCCGAGGGTCTTTGCGCTCCGTGCAAAAGAGCCCGTAGATCCAGCCGTCCGCATGCCGCACGACGCGAATGTCGTAGACGTTGACGTCAGGATCCTCAGTCTCCGGCATCAAGAGGGGATAATCCCAGAAGCGGAAGTTGTCGATGCCGTTTGGACTCTCGGCTACGGCGAGGAAGGATTTCCGTTCCACCCCTTCAACGCGGGCCACTACGAGGATCTTCCCCTCGTGTTCTATGGCCCCGGCATTAAAAGTCGAATTGATCCCCATTCGTTCCATCAGATGCGGGTTGGTCTCCTGATCGAGGTCATAGCGCCAGAACACGGGTGTATGTTCAGCGGTAAGCACGGGATGCGTGTAGCGATCGAAGACTCCATTGCCGGCCTCGATTCGGTGATTCTTTCGCGTCACCAGCTTCTCATGATTCCTGAACAATTCCCGAATCCGGCTTCTGAATTCAGCTTGATTCATGGCTGTTCTCCCTCGGTCCGAGAACTAGGCCCCGTCGTGTCATGGTTGGCATGCCCCATGCAGTCCAGCCGTTCAATGACTTCGAAGCACGTGCGGCTGTTGTGGTACGGGCACTTCCACTGATCTACTTTGAACCGCTCCTGGCTGGGTACGCCCGCTCGGGAGACCTTCCAAAACCACTCGCCATGTTGGCCATCGACGATGTACTTCTCGATGAAGTCCCAACTTCTGCCGGTGGCCGCCCGGAATTGTTCCCGGCCCGAAAGCTGATAGGCGTTCAGGAATCCCACTACGGCTTCCGCCTGCGGCCACCATTCCTTGTCCGTGTTAATGATCCCGCCGGAGTCCGCCTCATAGAGCAGCCCGCCATCGGGATCGACTGCCTCGTCGAGCACGGCTTGCGCTATCTTGACGGCCGCTTGCCGCACCTCGGCCAGGAGCCGCTGGTCCCCGAGGATTTCGGCTGCCTCGCAGAGGAGCCAGCTTCCTTCGATATCGTGACCGAACGAGACGTGATCGGATTTGGGGTGCCAATCCTCATCAAAGAACATTCGGAAGTGGTGCGTCTCGGGGTCGATGATGTGCTCCAGGAAAACACGGATGAGTTCCTCAAGGCGGCCGCGCAAGCTGCCATTCTCCCAGGAGCGCAACAAATTTGCGTAGGCTTCTAGAAGGTGGAGATGGGTGTTCATGGATTTTTTTCGTCCATGTCCACGGCGCTTAGCCGCTGTTCCCGAGCCAGCGCCCAGTCACGCTCGAATGTTTCAAGGTATCCCCGGTGCAGCGCATCGTGACTGACGGCTTCGATCGCTTCATAAAGACGGATCGCCTTCCGCAGTGATTCCTGATCGTGGGTTGCGCGGTGGTATTCGGTCAGCGCGTAGACGGTGAACGCCTGACCATAGATGCGCTTCTTAGATTCGAGGTGCCGGCCAAGATAATCCAGGAGCCAGAAGACGCCGTTGAACTCGGCATCCCAGAAAAACTGGGCAATGTAGTCGTGGGCGCGGCGGGCCGTTCGCAGGTAGACCTCCTCACCGTAAACGCTGAACGCTTTGGAGAAAGTCCAGAGAATACGCGCATTCAGGATCAGCCCTTTGGGCGCGAGCGGATCAATCGTAAGGTCATTCGCGATCTGGCCCCTGAAACCGCCGTATTGTTCATCGATCGCGTACTGGACCCAGAAGGGCAAGATATTCGACCGCAGTTCGGTCTCAACTCGCTGTCGCAGGTTCTGCACGGCTTAACTCCACGGGAAGCAAGTCGAAAGCCGAAAGTGAAAGGAGCCTGGTGCTTTTCGACTTTCGACTGTTAACTGTCGACTGCTTTCAAGCCGTCGCCAAGGGCTCCGCGGCCCTGCGCGGAGCGCTTGCCTGATCGAAAGCTTCTCGAACCTTCAGGTGGTTGTACCAGGTGAACTTCAGCACGATCGAGGTCACGGCGATGATTGCCGCCGTGAGCGCGGCGCTGCGGAACTTCTGGATCACGATGTAGATGGGCAAAGCCACGAGACTGATCTGCCAAGTAATGCCGACCACGACGTTGAACATATCGCGCCAGAAGTCCTTGTTGCGCTTAAACGTTGGATCTTCGGCGCGGACCTTCGCCAGGATGGGCCCCCAGAACCCCCACGGTCGCACGCGGCGATAGAAGTCTTTCAAGACTTCTTCATCTTCCGGCTTAGTCAGCCATGTCCCCGCCAGACATCCCACCAGGGAGAGCGCAAAGGTGAGCGGGAACACCAGCGCCACATCCGCGTTCACCGGATGCGCCTGCAAAAGTCCCCTGACGATGGAAATCCCGGGGAGAAGCTTCGGCAGGATCAACGAGCTGGCGATGCCGGTGACCATTCCCCAGAAATACCCGTAGCCGTTAAACCGCCACCAGTACCACTTCAGAGCGTTGGAAGCCGTGTACCCGCCCCAGAGCCCGGAAACAATCCAAAGGACCACGGAGTTTACGGACGTCACATACCAGCCGATCAAAACGCCCACAACCACCACGGCAAACGAACTCAGGTAGCTCAACCGGACGTAGGTCCTGGGGCTGGCATTCGGGTTGATGAAGCGCTTGTAGATATCGTTCACAAAGTAGGGCGGCGCGGCGTTCACCGTGGCCGCGAAGTTGGACATGAACGCCGCCAGCAATCCAGCGATCAGGAACCCGAGCAGGCCGGTCGGAACAAACCGGCCTAGCGCGTAGGGAAGCACCAGCTCAAAATCCATGTTCGTTCCCATCGCCCGAATCTGATCGCTGAAGAAAACCAGGGCCAGGACGGTCAACCCGGTGATCAGGAAGTAGCGCGGAAAGGTCAGCACCACGTTCACCCAACTGCTCATCATGGATGCTTCACGGGCATCTTTCGACGAGAGGACCCGCTGCATGTCGTAATTCGGCGCCGGGCCGGCCATGCTGATCAGCACGCCTTTGAACAACAACATCATGACGAAAAACCCGTAGATTCCGTAGCCGTCTTCCGCGATCTTCGCGTTCGCCGCGACGATGAGCGATGACCAATCGAGGTTCAGATGCCAGCCGAAGAAGATCTGGTCCCAGCCGGCGGGGACAACATGCTGAAGCGTGCCGGGCGAGACTTTGGCCATGGCAATGATGCCGACCGCGAACGAGGCAACCGACAGAATGCAGAATTGGATGACCTCGGTAATCACAACGCTGAACATACCGCCCTTGATCACATAAATGGCGGTGATCGCGATCAAGATGGTTGCGTATTGGTTGGGAGAGAGGTGCCAAGGCAGGAACGTCGCCGCAAACTTTCCGATCCCTTTGAACCCATAACTGAAGAAGCCAATGATGCTGACGAACGCGTAGATGACGACGATCAGGTGAGCAAGCTGCGCGCCACGGCCCGTCCCGAACCGCGTCTTGATCCACTCCGCCCCGGTCATCACGTTGGAACGGCGCAACCACGCCGACAAGTAAACCATCAGGAAAACTTGGTTGAAGGTCGGCCACAGCCACGGGATCCACACGCTCTTCAGGCCGTAAATGAACATCCAGTAGACGAGCAGCATTGTGCCGCTAATGTCGAACATTCCCGAGGCGTTCGAAATGCCCAGCACATACCAAGGCATGACGTTGCCGCCAAGAAAATACGCCCTCATGTCACGGGAAGCGCGATGGGAGACCCAGTAGCCGATCACCACGGAGGCCGCGAGATAAGCCAAGATAATCGCAATATCAATGAACTGCAAATTCATGGACCACCTTTATCCGCCCTCGTCGAGGCGTCTCACCACAGGGACGCGGAGGCACGGAGCAGGAATGCCAGAGGCGGAAGGATGAAGGATGAATTGAAGACGGCCGTTCGTTCAGCATTGCATGGTCAGCGCGCATCGCTTCACTCTGGGTCTCTGTGTCAATGTGGTGAAGACTCACAAGTCCTCAAGACTGGAGTTGGACCCAGCCGCACAACTATACAACAGATGTCAAATCGCGATTGGGGACTGCCGCTGGCTACCTCATGGCAACGCCCCGGCGAGCAGGAAAACCAGCAGTGCCTGCCAGTTTATGCAAACCTCATTGCTGGCGTATGAGCTCTGATCATCAGCGTAGACCTTGGCGGGCGGCAAATCGGGGAGCAGGGCCTTGAGTACGGGGTCTTGTCTGGCAGCATTAGGACCCCTGGAGAGCAACCCAGGCCAAGCTTCGGGGTTTTTGTCAGCGCCGCTGGGGCGATGATGCGGATGACGGAAAGGATTCGCGCCGACTTGTGTTACCCACGAGATCGAGAAGGTGTTACGTCCCAACAGGTAGTGGACGTTGTCGAGAGCGGTCTCCACGAAAACGCGGTCCGTGGAGAGAGCGTTCGCGATCAGCAACTCCATGCCGTAATTCGCGGCAAGCCCGTTCGAACCCCAGAGAAAATCCCCCGCGACCAAGCTAACGTGGTACGGGTTGTGGCGCGTGCGCTCTACCGTCTCGTGCGCTGCCGCGAGGGCTGCATCTCGAACGTCGGCAAGAGCGTGCGGATCCGAGTCTGGGCAAGTCGCCAGCGCGTACGCCCACAAGCCCATCGGTGCCACCACCCTCCAGGACTCGGCATCGAGAGCGCGCAGGGTCGGCAGATATTTCGCATGATGGTCGACAAAGTAGCGATTGTATCGAGCCTCGCCCGTCGTTCGCCATAACTCCGCGGCCGCCCACAGCCGCTCGTCCCCGCAATCCGCATCCCCATACTCTCCGGTGGAGATTCCGGGCGGGTTCTTGAACGTTACGTCCGGATAGCGCTCGGCCCAGGCCCAAGCTTTTCGCGCCGCGCGCAGGTTCCGGGCGGCAAAAGTCTTGTCGAAGGGCTCATACACACGGGCCGCGATCGCTGCCACCGCAGCCAAGTCAGCGGTGGCGCTGGTGCTTTTGTAGGGCGCCTTCCCGGTGCCAATCACTTCACTGGGAAGGCGGTCGTCTTCCGGCATCACGACATCGCAAAAGTGCTCGCTCGTTTGTTTGTGCCAGACACCCCCGTCGTCGTGCTGCATCTTGAGCATCCACTCCAAGTTCCAACGGATCTCGCTCAGGATGTCAGGCGTACCGTTCCCGCTCTCCGGAATGTTCAGCTTGATACTTCCCAGCTTCGAACCGAACATCTCCCAGGCCCAGAGGAGAGTGCCCGTCGCAATCCCCGAGTTCACCATGTAGCGGCCATAGTCCCCCGCGTCATGCCAACCGCCGACGATATCGCGTCGACCCTCTTTGCCGGAAGACGGATGGAAACTTCCCTTGAGATGGCACGCCGCATGGGTGTATCCGGGAAACTCTGGCCCCAGGTCCACCGCGGCCCCGCACCGTTGTCCATAAAACGCGCGCATCGCCAAATAACACGTGCGGGAAAAGACCTCTGGGCCGATGGAAAAAGTCCAACTGCGGCCCACCCCGGGGACGTCGAGGTAGTACGTTCCCGGTTGCCGAAGGCGGGAAAAATCTGCAGCCTCGACCTGGTCTCCCGAACTCGCGTCCATGGTGCGGGCGCTCAATTTTCCTTGGAACGCCGTAACGTTATCGCCAACGCGCTTCACCTCGAAAGTCTGGGCGGGGGCGCTCACCATGGCAATCTTCGGACCGTCGAGGGGGTAACCCACCTGATCCAATTTGATGCTGGTGCCACCGCTCTCCCCCACTCTTGCGACGGCCACTGAAAAGCAGACAAGGAAGAACGCCAGCGTCGCCAACCTTTGAGGCCAGGGTGCTTTGATCAAAGAACCGCCAGAAGGATTCGACATGGAAGGTGTCTCGCCTCGCCGCGATCTGGAAGACTCAGGCCGCCGAGTTTCCCGCTTTCCGGTTGGCTTTGCAAACGATTTCAATGTTGGGTGTCGATGTTTCCCGCTTCGCGAAAAAGTCACTGACATGGAGGCGTGGCGCGGAGCTATCTGTTTTCGCGCCCGATTCAGATATAATCGCGCGTCCCTTTGGCGACAGATCCGTGCCGCTGCACGAACGGCCACCAAGATCCGCCGCGGATACCTCAGTAACCGCGGATATTTATTCCAGGAGCAGTCCTTATGAAATGTGGTCATTTTGACGATGAGAATCGAGAGTATGTCATTACGCAGCCGGATACTCCCTTGCCCTGGATCAATTACCTCGGATGCCAGGCTTATTTCGGAATCATCTCGAACACGGCGGGGGGGTATTCGTTCTACCGCGATGCACGACTGCGACGCATCACGCGCTACCGCTACAACAACGTCCCCTACGACTTGGGTGGCCGCTACATCTATTTGCGCGATGATGAATCGAGCGATTTTTGGTCGCCCTCCTGGCAGCCGACTCGGCACGAGCTCGAGAATTACACCTGCCGCCACGGGATGGGTTACACGGTCATCGGCTCGAGCTACGGCGGTATAGATGCCCAGACCAACTACTTCGTTCCGCTGGACGAAAACCTCGAGATCTGGCGGCTCACCCTCACGAACCAGCGCTCCCGGCCCGCCAGGATCTCCGTCTTTTCCAGCATCGAATTCTGCTTGTGGGATGCACAGGACGATGCCACGAATTTTCAACGCAATTTCAGCATCGGCCAGGTGGAAATCGAGGACGGCATCATTTACCACAAGACAGAATACCGCGAGCGGCGTGACCACTTCGCCTACTTCGCCTGCTCGCGCGAGCTGGCAGGATTTGACACGCAGCGCGAGGCGTTTGTGGGACCGTACCGCGGCTGGGACAAGCCGGCGGCCGTCGAGCGCGGACGGTTGTCGAATTCCGTCGCGCACGGATGGGCCCCGATGGGCGCGCACCATGTCAGGCTCGATCTGGGACCTGGTGAAACGCAGCACATCATCTTCGTGCTGGGCTACCACGAGAACCCACAGGACCAGAAGTTCGATCCACACGATTCGCAGACGCTTAACAAGAAAACGGTCAAGCCGGTAATCGCCAAGTATCTGGACTCTGCCCACGTCGATGCGGCTTTCGAACAGTTGCGCCAGTACTGGAGCGGACTGCTCGGCATCTGCCAAGTTGAGACACCGGACGTGCACACCAACCGCATGGTCAATATTTGGAACGCTTACCAGTGCATGGCGACCTTCAATATGTCGCGCTCGGCATCTTTCTACGAGTCCGGGATCGGGCGCGGTCTGGGCTTTCGGGATTCCAACCAGGACTTGCTGGGGTTCGTGCACATGATTCCAGCCCGCGCGCGCGAACGCATAGTGGATCTTGCCGCCACGCAATTGCCGACGGGCGGTGCTTATCACCAGTATCAGCCGCTCACCAAGCGTGGCAACGACGATGTCGGCAGCAACTTCAACGACGATCCCCACTGGCTCATTCTGGGCGTGGCGGCTTATCTGAAGGAGACGGGCGACTGGAGCATTCTGGACGAGCCCGTCCCGTACGATAATGCTCCGAGCTCGGAGCAGCCCCTCTATGAGCACCTGCAGCGCAGTTTCCAATACACACTGGACCGGCTGGGACCGCATGGACTGCCGCTGATCGGCCGCGCCGATTGGAATGATTGCCTGAATTTGAACTGCTTCTCCGACACCCCGGGACAATCGTTCCAGACCACGACCAACAAAGATGGCAAGGTCGCCGAGTCTGTCTTCATTGCCGGACTGTTCGTGCTGGCGGGCAGGGAACTCGCGGATATTGCCCGATGTCGTGGCCGGAAGGCCGAGGCGAAGCGTTATTTCGCCCAGGTGGCGAAGATGGAAGACACCGTCCGCAAACACGGATGGGATGGCGACTGGTTCCTGCGCGCCTACGATGACTTCGGCCGCAAGGTCGGCTCAAAGGAATGTGCGGAGGGAAGGATCTTCATCGAGACTCAGGGCTTCTGCGTGCTGGCGGGAATTGGATTGGACGACGGCATGGCCGCGAAGTCGATGGAATCGGTCCGCAAGCATCTCGCTACTGAACATGGGATCATTCTGCAGCAGCCCGCGTATTCGAAGTACTATCTCGAATTGGGTGAAATCTCATCTTACCCGCCGGGCTACAAAGAAAACGCCGGCATTTTTTGCCACAACAATCCCTGGGTGATGATTGCTGAGACGCGAATCGGAAACGGCGATCAAGCCCACGACTATTATTCGCGCATCAACCCCTCGGCCCGAGAGCTGATCAGCGACTTGCATCGTTGCGAGCCGTATGTTTATGCCCAGATGATCGCCGGACGGGATGCTCCCGCGCACGGTGAAGCGAAGAACTCCTGGCTGACGGGAACTGCAGCGTGGAATTACTACGCCATCACCCAGTGGATCCTGGGTATTCGCCCCTCTTATGAAGGGCTGCAGATTCGACCCGTCGTCCCGAAGAGCTGGCGGGGATTCAAGGCCACTCGCATCTTCCGGGGTGTGACTTACCACATCACGGTCAAACGCGCGGGTGATGGCAACCGAGTCGCGCTTGAGGTTGATGGCGTGCCGCTGGGGGGCGAGGTTGTGCCTCCCCCAGCCGACGTGCGGCGAGAGGTCACGGTAGAAGCGATACTGACTTAGAGACCGTGAAGTTGAGAACTTGCTGTGAATGAGTCGACTCTTTCCCGCTCTGGAAGGGCGGGGCGGAACTTGCCCCGATGCCTTTTATCGGGAGCGCTGTCCTTCCGACCACGCGATGAAACCAACGGAGTCCGGTGGGAAGTTGGGGCTAGATGAAACCTGCCCCCTGCCCAACCGCAGAGTCTTTGTGGAGTCGACGTGGAGGGGTTGGCCTGGAGGGTTCAGGACGGCATCCGTAGACCGTCCTCGAACAAACGGCTACTCCGGTTCCTCCTCAACTTCAACGCCGTTTACGCAGGCATAATCCTTCACGGGGACAAAGCTGAGGACGAGTTTGCCTTGGGCATCAGGCTGGAGATTATGAAAAGTCTTGTCGATGGCGGTCAATGGACCGCCGGCCTCCTTGAAGATGTTGAAACTGCGCAACAGGGCCGTGCCGTTGCAATAGACATCGAAGATTCGACTCCCGACTCCTCCCAGGGGCGAGCCATCCTGGTCGGGCAAGGTGTGACGCTGATTTTCTATGCCCCAATAAGTCTCCGCAAACCGGAGGGTGACCTTGTACTTGCCCGGCGCCACCGGAATCGTGTAGCTGAAATGGCCAAACCTCTCCCCGGAGTAGAGGCTGGGATCCAAGGTTTGCCTGACGGGCGTGGGCGCGATATGCAAAGCCAGTTGACCACCGCTGTAATAGCGGTCGGGACTCCAAGCGTTGCCCGCGTGGTCGGTGTAGGAACTGTTCTGAGCCACGATGCGAATGGGATTGATTCTCCCCCTTGGGGCCGGCACGATTGCGATCGCATTCAGAACCGGCATGTCGTTGAGCGCCTGAAAGCCCAAGTGCAGGGCTCCGTCGGCGGCCGGGGTTACGTCCTTGAAAACGCGCTCATCCCCGACGTTGCTCCCTCCGCCGTCCTTGATGATATCGAAGCTTTTCAGCAGGAGTTTCCCGTTCAGCAGCATGTCGAACAGGCGGCTGGTCTCCCCGCCACCGGAAAGGTTTCCCGGCCCATAGTGCGTCTCCACGAAGAAGAGATGCAGCTCGTAGTTACCGGGCTTGAGCGGGATGTTGTATGAAAAATTCCCGAAGCGGAAGGTCTGGTACAACGTCATATCCGCTGCCCGCGCCAGAAATTGCTGGGGCTGGCTGGACGTCACGCCCCCGGAATAGTACCGGTCACCCAGCCAGACATTCCCGGCGTGGTCGACATACTTGTCTTTGGGATAACCGCACAGGATGCGCACAGAATCGAGCGGTCCGGCCACCACCGGGGAACCTGCCATTGCTGAGGGACCAGCCGTAGGCGATCCCTTTACCCAAGCTCCCAACTGTGCCCCGAACCTCAGAAGAATTGCTCCCACCAGGACCGCGAGAACAAGGCCCCCTAAAGCAAGACGCCATGCGCCGACGCCCGCCCGTTTGACACTCGCAGTAACCCGGCGGCGCAGGGGTTGAGGGGATTCCAGAACCTGAGCTTCCCAGGAATGGGAAGTTTCCGACCTCGCCTCAGGCGCAAGCGCGGAGTTTTTTTCGCGGGGAACGAACCGAGGGACGTACTGCCCAGGGTCGATCACAATGTGCAGGGAGTGCCCCGATCCCTCGCCCTCGTAATACTCTTTCAGCTTCTTGCGCAGGCGGTGCAGTTCCACCCGCACGATGGCGTCACGGTTCTGGTCGAAATCCGCTGCCCGGCCGAGGGCTTCGGTGGCCAGAGTGTATTCCTTGATCTGGTCGGCCCGGCCCCCGAAGTACTCTTCGCAAATGTGCTTAAGCAGTTCTGCCTGGCTCGGAGCTTTGGCAAAGATGCCCGAACTGAGGACACTCTCGAGTTCGTCCCTTTCCTGGCGATTTGAAACGGGTGCGGCCATGCGACTGACCAGAGACAACAGTGCAAATTAAGCATACCACTAGACTGCTTTCTTCGGAAGAGTAACTCGTTACAACTGAAACCCCACTTGTACCGACTTGAATCAAAACCGGTTATCAGAGTAACGGGCGGTGGAGAAGAATTAACTGGGACAACCTTGTGTTACAGCTTGCATGTGTGGTACTGCTGTTCGCGCATTCTTGGTGGTCTCTGAGCGGCGTGTGTCTTGCCGCACTGCGTGTTCCCATTTGCAGGGTGTAGTCGAGTCTTCGGGCGATTGAGCCTCAGAGTGCTCTACTGTGTGTGCAAGACATGGAGTCTTGGGCGTCATTCACTGGGAGGTGAACGTGAAGCAGCTTAGTCTTCGAGGAATCTTCCTCATTTGCGGATTCCTGGGCGTGTTCTGTCTTTCGGCACTAGCTCAGGAAGCGACCATCGTTGGAACTGTGACGGACCCGTCGAATGCCGCAGTTCCCAACGTGGCCATTGCAATCACAAACACCGATACCGGTCAGGTTCACCGTATTTCCAGCAACGAAGCTGGACAATATGTAGCCCCTGACCTTCACATCGGCCACTATGTTGTCCGCGCGGAAGCGGCGGGCTTTAAGGTGGCCGAACAAAAGGGTATTGTGCTGGCCGTCGGTGATCGAACCCGTGTGGATTTCCAGTTGGAACTCGGCAGCACACAACAGAGCATTACCGTTGAAGCGACCCCCGTCGCTGTCCAAGCGGACACAGGCGAGGTCAGCCACTTGATCAGCGGCCAGCAGATCACTCAGATCGCCACCAACGGGCGGTCCTTCTACAATCTGGTCGCGCTGCTGCCGGGGACCGCCAGTAACATGCCCGACAGTCAGGTCCCCGTTCCGGTGGGTGGTAACGCCGACGTGAGCTTTAACGGCAACCGGATGGCGCACAACATTTATCTGATCGATGGCGGGGAAGATCTGGACCGCGGGGGATCCGGCACGATAAGCGTCATGCCTTCCCAAGACGCCATCGCGGAATTCCGCGCGCTCAGCTCAAACTACAGCGCGGATTATGGCTTGTCCTCCGCCGGAACCATGTCCATGGTTCTAAAGTCCGGAACGAGCCAGTTCCGTGCTTCGGCGTGGGAGTTTGTTCGCAACGACTACCTTAATGCCACCAACGCCTTTGCCACATCGAAGCCGGAGTTGAGATTCAATGTGTTTGGCTTCAACGTTGGCGGCCCGGTTACTCTCCACGAAAAGGCCGCCCAACACAAGACCTTCTTCTTCTATAACATGGAGTGGCGCAGAATCATTCAGGGCGGTCTGCTGAACACGAACGTTCCTGACCCCGGCACTTACAGTGGTGCGTTTCCTTCCTCGATGACCGCTGCTCAACTGCACACGCCCTGCTCGAACCAAGTCTCCGCGGCGATTGCTGCACAATTTGAAGCCAACGGTCAAACCCTCAGCACTGCTGGCTCCGGGGGAGCCTGCACGGAGGCGGGCGGCGCCACCTTAGTGCCATTCACCAGCAACACGATCCCTGGGGGCGCTGGGGGATTGCTCGACGCGAACGCGCAGGTCCTGCTGACGACTGCCAAGATTTTCCCTACTACAAACCTTGTAGCTGTATCTGGAACACCTTGGATCGATCAATACAGGGGCGGCAACAACGCACCGACGAACGTGAAGGAAGAGATTGCCCGGGTTGACCACCACTTCAGCGATAAGGTCTCGATTTTCGGGCACTGGATTTCCGAGCAGATCCTGCAGACCTACGGAACAACCATGTGGAGTGGCGATAACGTGCCCTCCATTGGCAACACGTTCGGCAATCCCTCTTATAGCGCCGTGGCCCATGCGATCTATACCATCAACCCGACGCTAATCAACGAGACCGCGTTCAACTACAACGGCAACCGCATCAACATCCTTCCCTTTGGCACGTACACAGCGCCCAGCGGGTTCACGTTCGGCAGGGTGTTTACGGGCCCGAACTCCTACGACCGCATCCCGTCGATCAACCTGGGTGGCGGCACGGGCACAAACTACACTGCCAATTGGGTCCCGTGGATTAACAAGGCGGACGATTACCAGATCCGCGACGACATTTCCTGGGTGAAGGGATCCCACCAGCTCAAGTTGGGGGCCAGTTGGGCGCTCTACAAGAAGATCCAGGACGTGTTCGCCAGTACCCAGGGTTCGTTCGGCTTCAACGGCTTCTACACAGGGAATGACATTGCTGATTTCCTGCTGGGTTATGCCAACTCGTATTCCGAGGACGGCGTTCACGACAGCGGTCACTGGAACAACGTTTCCTGGGCGGCTTATGTTCAGGACAACTGGCGTGCCACGAGGCGCCTGACCTTGAACCTTGGCCTGCGGTGGGATGGAGCCCCGCATACGTACGAGGCGAACAACCGATTTTCGAACTTTTATCCCAACCTGTACGATCCGGCCAACGCGGCCGTCTTTCTGGCGAATGGTACGATCGACCCCGTCAACACTCCAGCGGCGGCCCTGGGCACGAGTCCCAATGCCATTTTGGCGGGCTATCAATTCTATTTGAACGGCGTGGGCATCTCCGGCCAGCCCGGAATTCCTAAGGGTATGGTGGACAACCACTGGGCCGTTTTTGGGCCGCGCATCGGCTTTGCTTACGATCTCACCGGCTCGGGCAAGACCCTTCTTCGCGGCGGATTTGGCATGATGTACGAGCGCATCCAGGGCAACGACATGTACGACGGCGGTACGGACGTTCCGTTCAGTGCGAATGTCGGGCTCAACAACGTTTCTTTTGAGAATGCTAAAACCAACCTCGCCACTGGCACCACGGTGACTATCCCGCCTGCACCGATCGTTGTCGCCAGTTTTACTGGCCTCGCGCGTGATGACTACAAGATGCCGGTGAGCAACCAGTACAGCCTTGGCGTGGAACGCCAGTTGGGAGCCAAGGCCGTCTTGTCCGTTGCTTACGTCGGAAACCAGAACCGGCATCAGAGCTACTACCAACAGATCAATAACCCGCCTGAGGCCGACTTGGCAACCCTGGTCGCGAATGGTGGGGCCACCTTCAACCAACTGGTTCCGTATCTCGGTTTCCGCACGATCAACATGGCTACGAATGCGCAAAACGGCCATTACAGCAGCCTCCAGGTTAGCCTCCACGGACAGATCAAGAGCGACCTCTCGATCCAGGCCGCTTACACGTATGCGAAGGCTATTGACCCGACCACCGGTGGTGCGAATGGCACCGATCTCTGCAATGGTTCAAATCCTTACGACCGGAATTACGATACCGGGCCGTCCCTTTTCGATCGTCGGCAGGTCTTCGTCGCCAACTTCATCTACCAGATCCCGCTTCTCAAGAAGAGTCCGAACCGAGCCCTGAGAACGGGGCTGGGCGGATGGGAACTGGCAGGGGTCGTCATTGCCGAAACCGGTGTGCCGATGAACATCACTCTGGGCGGGACGGCCGGCAGCAATGGCCTCCCCACCGCCACGAACCGGCCAGACCTCACCGGGAGCGTCTCGTATCCGAAAAACCAGGGCGAGTGGTTCGATACGTCGGCTTTTTCGGCACCGGCGATTGGAGAGTGGGGCAGTGTCGGGCACAACGCGGTCTACGGTCCTGGCCGCCACAACTGGAACCTGTCGCTCTTCAAGAGCTTCGCCATCAGCGAAGCGCGCGGCAGCCGTCTCGAATTCCGCTTCGAGACGTTCAACACGTTCAACCACGTGCAATGGAACGGCGTTCAGAACAGCTACTCGTCCAGTGTCTTCGGCCAAGTCACTTCTGCCTTCGACCCGAGGACGATCCAACTTGGGTTGAAGCTGTACTTCTAGACGGATCGTGCACTTCGCCCCGCTCGCGCCCCTACGGGCGAGCGGGGCGGCGTTCCTAACGTCGACCCCACGCACAAAGGGGACAAAGGTTTTACCTACCTCCGGCCAGCAGCCTTGTTAGCGAGACTGCTGGCCGGCTGTTTTTCTGGAGCGGTAGTTAGGCGTCAGCCGTGAGCAATTAGCCGAGACCAGAAAAGGTCCCTTTTGAGTTGAAGGCCGACGGCTGACCGCTGAAAGCTGTCTTTGCTGCAAATGAACTGGGGAGCGCCCGGTTACTTCGGGGGTTCTTTCACTTTGACAACTTGATCAGCGGGTACGTTTCTGAGCTCCTGCGTGATACCTGAAGGCCAGCGGATTTCCACCAAGTCAGCAGACTTGTTCGGGCCCAATCCGAAGTGAGTGGGTCCGGCACTCGAAGAGGCATACCCGGCGGCAAAAGAGACGTGGTTGTATTGAGTGGTCCCTCCGGCCACCACCTTGATTCTGGCTCCGATGCCATCGCGATTGCTCTTCGTGCCCTCCAGCTCGAACTCCAGCCAGTGGTTGCCCCCCGGGCTGTCGTTGATCCAAATCTCGGCCGGAGCGCTGAGCGCGCTGACCACGACGTCCAGGCGCCCGTCCCCATTCAGGTCTCCTACCGCCGAGCCCCGATGCCGGCTGGGTGGCTGCGCAGTCAAACCTGCCTCCGCGGTGAGGGCCCGAAATTTCGCCCCGCGCTGGTTCCGAAACACGGTGTTCGGCTGCGCCACGGGCGCTCGCGAGGCATAATCAAGCGACTGAACGTGCCCGCGCGTAACAAAAATGTCTTTCCACCCATCGTTGTCAAAATCGGCGATGGTGGGTGAATAGCCCGCCATCGGCACGCTGAGCCGGGCCATCGCGCTGGGTTCGCTGATATCCTCAAATTCGCCGTCCCCTAAGTTTCGGAACAACGGAAAGGTCTCATTGTCGAGCGCCGCGAAAGCGATGTCGGGATAACCATCGTTGTCGATGTCTCGAAAGTCTACCCCCATCCCTGAAATAAACGCTCCGTTCGCGGTGAGCGCCAGGCCGGCCTGGAAAGCAATCTCCTCAAATTTCGCGCCGCCTTTGTTATGGAAAAACGAGTTATACATCTTGTCGTTCGTGACGAAAATATCCATCAAGCCATCCAGGTCGTAGTCCGCGATGCCCACGCCCATGCCCTTCCCGGGATGGGCGCGGATTCCCGATTCCGCCGAAACATCCCGGAAAGTCCCGTCGCCGTTGTTCAGGAACAACTGATTGGGAGTGGGCTTGTAGAATCTCGGATGGCAGTAATCGAACCGGCCCGGCGCCGCCTCGCAGGGGGGTTCGGTGTTGACGTCCCAAGCGAGATAGTTGATCACAAAGAGGTCCAAAAGCCCGTCGTTATTCACGTCCAGCCAGGCGGCGCCGACCGACCACAAAGGGCCATATTGGCTGTCCGGTTTGTTCAGACCCGCCTTCGCCGTGACATCCGTGAACGTGCCGTCGCCGTTGTTATGGTAGAGGTGGTTGCCGTGAACGCCGCCCACAAACATATCTTCGTAACCGTCGTTATCGTAATCACCGATCGCGACGCCGTTGTCGAAGCCTGCCCCCGCGAGCCCGGCCTTCTCGGTGACATCCTTAAAGTTGCCTTTTCCGTCGTTTTCGAAGAGCCGGTCGGAGTACTTGGGCGAGTCCTTTTTCAGCGTCCGAATATCGGCTCCGTTGGTGAAGAAAACATCCAGGTGGCCGTCGTTGTTATAGTCGAAAACAGCAACCCCGCCGGCCATGGTTTCCGGCGCATGGCGCTCCGGCGTCTCACAACTGTCGAGACGGAAGTCGATCGGCTGATAAACGAAATGGATGGGTGCCCCGGTATCGGGGCTGGAAGCGGCTACCCAAACGGCAGCCAACAGTGCTGCCGCCGTCCAAAGAACCGGCGACGCTGCCACGGACCGTAGGAGGACGTTCCTTCCGCGCCACGCGAACGATGGTCTATTCATGGCGACGGCTTACTCCCGGGTCCTGATACCTTGATGAGGGGCGCCTGCTGCTCTTCTTTCGCCAGCTCCTTCACCTTGGCGAACTCGGAATCTGCTTCCTGTTTACGGCCCAAAGAACTCCACAGCCTGCCAAGCTGGTAATGCGCGTCTGGCTTCGACGGATCGATGCGGATCGCCTCACGAAAATGACGTTCGGCTCCGGTGGAGTCGTTCCTGCTCGCCAGAAGGATGCCGAGATCCAGATGCGCGAGCCGAAAATTCGGATCCAACTTCAACGCCCGCCGCAGATGTTCCTCGGCTTTTTTTTCGTTTCCCGCATGCATTTCTGCGTCGCCCAAATATGCCAAGGCCTGCGTGTGCTGCGGTTGATTGGTCAATTCCTCCTGGAATTCGCGGCGGGCGTCTTCGTACCGCTTCCGCTTCCAATAGAGGTATCCAAGACCGAAGTGAACCTCGGGCTCGCGAGGCGAGGCTTTCACCGCAGCTTCAAACTCCGCCGTGGCCTGGTCTTCCTGGTTTGCCGCATCGAGCACTTCGCCCAACAGCATGTGAACGGGCGCGGAATCCGGATTCTTGGTCAGCAAAAACCGGAACTCATCGATCGCGCCCTGGTATTGTTTTGACCATAAGTAGCTTTGGGCCAGCTTGTATCGCAATTCCGTGTTCTCGGGCTGCTGCGCGGCCGCAAGTTTCAGTTGGGCCGCGGCGGCATCGAATCTGCGGCTGCCATAATAGCTCATCCCAAGCAACACTCGGGCCTGAAAACTGGTGGGGTCGGCGTTTGTGGCCTGTTCGAATGCGGAAGCGGCTTCGCGGAGCTTGCTCAGCTTAAAGTAGGCCAAGCCGAGATTCAGGTAAATGCCGGGCAGATGAGGATCCAGCGCGATGGCCGCCCGGTAATGCGGAATGGCAAGTTCGTACTTTCCCTGGCGCGCCAGCGCAAGGCCCGTGCTGGCCTCGGCCACAGCTCCAGGGTTAGTAGAAGCCCATAAGCATGCGGCACACGCCAGGACAGCCAGTACGGACTTCACGAAATCAATACGGAGGCTGTCATTCCTTTCGACGTGGCTGCGGCCACGTCTCCAGGTGCCTTGGAGGTGTAGGCAGGTTTTGCGTGGCGCCCTTGAAAATGGCCTATTCCGCGCACCGCAAACCGTCAATCTCTCGGACTTTACACCGGACATTCTCATGAACGCCCAAGGCACCGAGCCGGCGGCGATTCTCGACCCGCAATGTCGAGTCACGGATTCCGCCGGGATTTCCATTTTTGGCGTTGCGCTCCGGCGGAGTATACCATGAATGCGGACGGCCCTGAGCCTTCGAGATGTAGTTTAGCGGTTTCGGAAGCCAGAAGTCGGGAGGAGAACGAGAAACAACGGCAGGGCAGCTTCCAGGCCTGAGGTGAGGCGTTGGGAGAACTATTCCTGAACAGGAAATCCTACAACGAGGCGCAGGCTGAACCGGAAAAAAACTTGGCGCTCGATTCTTCCCGCGCGCGGAACTCCGCCCTTGGGTGGCCGGCGGGAGCCAACGCAAGATTCAGCACATGCTGCCCAAGCTGGTTTCTCCCGGGGGGTGCCGTTTTCCGCCGACCAGACCATGAGTCCCGGCCAGCCTAGCGGGTGCCCTTGCACACAAAGGAATCTCAGAAAACCCTCAGTTTGTACTTGCGGAGCCGGGTCAGCCACTATGCCCTACCGGCTTCTGCGATACGGTCCCCCTTCAAGCCTCTACTAAGGGCTTCACGACCCTATACAGCTCCCGCAATTGTTCGAAAGTGCAGTGACGGAGCAGTCCGTCTATATTCTTCCTCAAGACCTTCTCATCGCCTTCCTCCCTGTCAAGTCAAAAAAAGACCTACGGCGAAACCTGTAGGGCCTTCCGAGCGACATGACAGCATCGAAAGAGGGACGCTTCACTCCTCTTGCGATCTGGCCAAGCCATTTTGGATTCAAGCGGGCTCCTTCAGCGGCCTCTTCTTGGGTGAGTCTTCCTGCCTTCCTCACGGTACGCAGCCGCCTTCCGAAAAGCTCTAGCTGGTTCATCCATTCTCCCCTCCTAGACGTTAGCGGGAAGCAGGTCGGCCCATAGCGCATATCCTAGGTCGGCAAAGCCTCGTTCTTTCTTCGTGCTGACCCCGCCTTGCGGGGTCAGTGCTAGGACGGCGCGCGAGGAACGCGGCCCGAAGCGAGGTGGTCATGCATTACCGAGAGCCTCCGGCTCCCGCCTTGACAGTGGATCTCGATTGACAGGTCTCGAAAGGAGTATGAGGTCAGAGAACTCTGCTGCCCGTTCCGCTGTCAGTTTCCTCTGACGACCCAAAGCCGAGAGTGCCGCGGACGACAAAATAGCCGAATCGGGGCCTCATGTTTGCCGCAAGTTAGCATCACAAAAGGGCTAAATCCTTGGCTGGCGACGGCCGATATAAAGAGGTGCCGCATGACTGAACGCGGACCAACGCCGCGCGTCTTGTTCGCTGATGACAGACCCGCGGTGTACGAGCTACTGAGCGGAGTACTCCCTTAGGGAGACTATGGGTGCAGGACAGATTCGGGTGGGACCGAGGCGTTCGAGTCGGTGTGGCAAGAAGGGAGGTCTCGGGTCTCGCGATGCCGCGAATTCTCGGTCCGAACCTCTCACGTGAAGCTCAAGACAGCTCTCAACGTAAGGGAGCTCTGGAGAGGGCTTGCGATGAATCCCTCCATGCCGCTGGAGATCCGTTCTTTGGGTTCAGTCGAGCATGTGACATGGCTTCTGTCCGTTTTTTACCCGGGCCCATTTGGAGCAGCAGATGCTCGCGAGCGGCGAGGAGTAGCAATCGGAGGGTGTTCGCCGGGTGGCCGAAAGCTGCGCGTAAGTCTAGGACCACTCTTTTGATGTTGAGAGAACAGGGGGTGATGTCTTTCCCGAGCTTTGCGGCGGTCTGTTGAGCACGAATCCCTATGCCAAGACCGGCGTAAGTTCTTGCTCCCAGGCGGTTGCTTCTCCAGGCAAAGCACAATGGGTGAGGTTATCTTTCATGACGATGCGATTGCGTGGAGACTTCCCGAAAACACTCGATGCTCCACCGCACCTCGATGGATTTATTTCCATGGTGCGGATGCGACATGTGCCATTTTGATACAGTTATGCTATGGGCGGACCAACCGAGAAGAGCGTTGCAGGGGTCAAAGTTCCTGGATCTGGTGAAAGGACGCTCGTCTACATTCCGATTATCCACACCCAAGCGGATATGGGAGCGCTGAGCGAGTCAATCCAGCGCCTGAAGCTCAAGAGGCTAGGTAGAAAGGGCTGGGAGCGCAACGTGAATCTGGTCGGCCAATTGTGGGGCCAGATCGAACAAGCCATCGAGAGTCTGACCCTTCCCTACGAACGGGTTCGTCTTTATCAGGACGGACTGCCGGTTTGTGGTCGCGAGGTGGAGATTGTTACGGAGCTCGCAAAGGCGGGGAGCCGGAACCATCGGCTGCTTCTTCGCTTAAGGGAGAAGGGCGCCACGATCATGGGCACGGAATCCTCCCAGCTCCTGGTGGAGGAATATCAACTCGTCAAGGAGGTTTTCGCTTCCGCGAAGCCTGCGGTCGCCACCCGAGGAGGGGCGCGCCAGGCAGCCTTGCGGGATTCCTTGCTCAAACGGCGTGATCAATATATTGCCCGCCGGATCAACGACACGCTTCTCCCGGGGGAAACAGGCCTGATCTTCCTGGGAATGCTTCATGCCGCGGGGCACTGGCTGGATGCGGACATCCGAGTCGTCCATCCGCTTCATCAACCCTTGGATCGTGGAGAGAGGAAACCGTGAAACCCCTGGGAAGCAAGATCCTCATTTCGGACGATAAAACCGAGATTCGAGCCATCCTTTCCGAATACATGGAGCGTGAGGGACTAACCCCCGTGGTGGCGCAGACTGGGCAAGAGGCCATGGAGAGGATCCGCGCGGAACATCCCGACGTTCTAATCGCAGATTTGAAGCTGCCCGATATGGACGGGATGCAAATCATGAAAGGAGCGAAAGCCCTGGACGAGGACCTCCCGGTCATTCTGATTACGGGCTTCCCGGACATTCGGGGCGCCGTGGCGGCCATGCGGGCTGGCGCTCACGATTACCTGGCGAAACCTCTCAAACACCACGAGGTGCTGCGCGTAGTCTTACGCGCGCTGAACGAACGCGCGCTCAAGCGCAAGCTCCGGCGCCTGTCCTCCCAGATTCAGGATAAGTCTTCGCTCCGAGAGACCATGGGGCCCAGCGATGCCGTGGGCCGGTTGATCTCCGATGTAGGCCGGGTAGCCAGAACCAACTTCAGCGTCTTGATTCTGGGGGAAACCGGCTCGGGGAAAGAGTTGGTGGCACACGCCATCCATCAGAGCAGCCTTCGCTGCGAGGCAGCTTTCATGGCAGTCGATTGCGGGGCCATCCCGGAAACGCTTTTGGAAAGCGAATTGTTTGGCCACGAAAAGGGGGCCTACACCGGAGCCGACCGACAGAAGATCGGCAAGATCGAAATGGCCCGTGACGGAACACTCTTCCTGGACGAAATCTCCAACATGCCTCTCGGTTCCCAGGCCAAACTCCTGCGCGTGCTGCAGGAGAAGACGATTTGCCGCATCGGCGGCGCGCAGCCCATCAGCGCGGATGTCCGCGTTCTGGCGGCCAGCAACCAGGACTTGCATCGCTTGGGGGAATCGGGCTCATTTCGCCGTGACGTCTATTTTCGGTTGAACGAATTCACCATCTGGGTTCCGCCCTTGCGGGAACGCCAGGAGGACATTCTCTATCTGGCCAAGCGGTTCATGGATCTCACCAGTCTTGAGTTGCAGAAGAAGGTGAAGGGCATGACGCAGCCGGCGGTGGACGCTCTGCTCGCCTATCCCTGGCCCGGCAATGTTCGGCAGCTCCGTTCCATGATCCGCCGGGCGGCGCTTTTGGCGGACGATATGATCACCGAGCAGCACCTGGGGATGGATTGGGTATCCCCCCAACCCGCAAGTCCGGGCCCGGGATGCAGCCAGGAAACTCAGGACACACCCCAGGGAGACCTTTCCCTCAAAGAAATCAAGCATCGTAAGATCGTCGCCATGGAGCGGGAGATCTTGGCTCAAGTGTTGCGGGAAACGGGCGGGAATAAGGCGAAAGCCGCTCGCTTGCTTCACATCGATTATAAAACCATCTATTCAAAAATCAGGCAATACGGTATCTCGGTAGACTGAAAGGAATAAGGTGCGTTATGACGGAAAAGAGAAGAGACCAAACTTCACACGGCGGGATGGAAGGCGGCCTCGGGGGGATCCTCAAGGGCCTGGGAGACCTGGTGGAAAAGCTCGGCGAACTGGACGAAACCGGTCAAGAGCTTTCCAAAACGGGAGAAATTAACGGTCCCGGGAAACAGCTCCGAGGGATTTACGGATTCACCGTTAAGGTCGGGCTGGGCGATCAAGGGCCTCGCATCGAGCCCTTCGGAAATATTCGCCGAGACATCAAATCCGGGCGAACCGAGGTTCAGGAGGTCCGTGAACCCATGGTCGATATCTTTGAGGAAGACGACCACCTGCTGGTTTTGGCGGAGTTGCCCGGCATCGGCAAGGAGAACCTGCGGATTGACCTCAAGGACGATGTGCTGACGATTTCCGCCGAGAAAAGGGACAAGAAGTACCGCAAGGAGGTCCTCTTGCCCCGCAGCGTCTCCAAGGAAAAGATGCAGATCTCGTGTAACAACGGGGTCTTGGAAATTGAATGTCCTAAGTAACTCCCTAGAAAGGCGCCATGAGTGAAGCCGGAGAGAAGTCTCTCAAACTCAAAGTCAGCGAGGCCCTCAGCAAGGACGTGAGCCGGGCTTACGCCCGCTTGGGGCCGGAGGACCTCGCGCGCTTGCAGATCGATGTCGGCGACATCGTGGAAGTGGTGGGCAAGGGCAGGACGGTCTGCAAAGCGATGCCGGCTTACAAGGAGTTGCGCGGTCAGTCCCGGATTCAACTGGACGGACTCACGCGCGAGAATGCCGGGACAGGGCTCGATGAATTCGTTCGAGTGCGCAAAATTGCGTGCCCGCCCGCCGAACGCGTGGTGCTGGCCCCCACGAACGTTACTCCTTCCGAGCGCGATTTGGATTACATCGGCAGCCGCCTCGATGGCCTGCCTGTCCTAGCCGAGAACCGCATCCGGGCCATCCTCTTTGGCGCCCGCTGGGCGGATTTTAAGGTGGAAAGCACCGTGCCCAAGGGTCCAGCCCTCATTCACCCGACGACACAACTCGTGATCTCCAAAGGGGCTCAATCCGAAGAGGTGTCCGCCCGTGCGATTTCCTACGAAGACATCGGCGGACTGAGGCCCCAACTCCAGCGCATCCGCGAAATGATTGAGCTCCCCTTGCGTTACCCCGAGGTCTTCGAACGCCTGGGGATTGATGCGCCAAAAGGTGTGCTTCTGCACGGACCTCCCGGATGCGGAAAGACGCTTATTGCCCGGGCGATTGCCCATGAGACCCAGGCGAACTTTTTTGCCGTCAGCGGGCCCGAAATCATCCATAAGTTTTACGGGGAGAGTGAAGCCCATTTGCGGAAGATCTTTGAAGAGGGCAGCCGCAAGGCCCCCAGCATCATCTTCCTGGATGAGATCGACGCCATTGCCCCGCGACGCGAGCAAGTCGTGGGCGAGGTCGAGAAGCGGGTAGTCGCCCAGCTCTTGGCGTTGATGGACGGGCTCGCCAAGCGCCGGAAGGTTATCGTCATTGCCGCGACCAACCTGCCTAACATGCTCGATCCGGCTTTGCGGCGGCCGGGCCGGTTCGACCGCGAGATTGCCATCCCCATTCCTGACCGTAACGGACGGTTGCAGATCCTCGAGATTCACAGTCACGGCATGCCTCTCGCCGAAAAGGTGGACTTGAATCACTTGGCGGAGATCACGCACGGTTTTGTGGGGGCCGACCTCGAAGCTCTTTGCCGCGAAGCCGCGATGATCTGCCTGCGGCACATCATGCCTGACGTGGACTTTGGCTTGGCGCAGATTCCTTATGCGCAACTGGCCAAGCTCGAGGTGGGAATGGACGATTTCCTGGAGGCCCTGCGGGATATTGAGCCTTCGGCGCTGCGCGAAGTGTTTGTGGAGGTTCCCGACGTGCACTGGAACGACGTCGGGGGGCTGGCCGAGGTCAAACAGCGCCTCGTGGAAGCCGTCGAGTGGCCTCTCCAGCACCCGGAGCTGTTCACCCAGGCGGGGATCCGGCCACCCAAGGGAATCCTGCTATCGGGCTCCCCAGGCTGCGGAAAAACTCTCCTCGCTAAAGCGGTTGCCAGCGAAACCAAGGTGAACTTCATCTCCGTCAAAGGGCCGGAATTGCTCTCCAAGTATGTGGGGGAATCGGAGAAAGGCGTGCGCGAGGTATTTCGCAAGGCGCGCCAAGCCGCTCCCTGCATCGTTTTTTTCGATGAGATTGACGCCCTTGTGCCCAGCCGGAGCGCTGGATCGTCCGACTCGCACGTGGCTGAGCGTGTCCTGAGCCAGTTTCTCGCGGAATTGGACGGGGTGGAAGAGCTGAAAGGAGTCTTGGTTCTTGGCGCGACCAACCGTTCAGACCTGCTGGATCCCGCTGCTCTCAGGCCCGGCCGGTTTGACGAGATTGTGGAAATTCCGGCCCCCGACGAGGAGGGGCGCCGCGAGATTTTCGCTATCCATCTGCGAAACAAACCTCTCGGCCGGGGCATCAGCGTGAAGGAACTGGCCTCCCGAACTGACGGGTTCGGCGGCGCCGACATCAGTTCGGTTTGCACTCGCGCCGCTCGCCGCGCCGTCCGGCGAGCCGTTCAGGCGGGCGAAAAAGCACCCGCCGACAAGGTGCGGGTGATTATCGAGGTCAGCGACCTCGAGGCGACGCTGGAAGAGACTCGCCAGCAGACTCTCAAAGAGATTGGTGAACGGTAGATGAAGAAGATTGAGGGGGCGCTCTATCTTTTTTGCTTTGCCCGCGCGGACCTCGTCGGCGAGCTCGAGGGGACGGGTGTGGATGGCCACCATCCCCTTTTCGTCCTACGAGGCTCGCCGGATCTAGGTGCGGTCGTCAGCGAGGTGCGCCTGGAAGATTTCTGCGGCCCGGTGGCGGAACTTCGAATGCAAGACCTGGCTTGGGTAGGGCCACGCGCCTTCCGCCACGAGGCCGTAGTCGAGCAGGTGATGCGTCATTCTCCCGTGCTGCCTGCCCGCTTCGGAACCCTTTTCTCATCGCAGGAAAGCTTGGCGGAATTTCTTGCTACACATCGCAAGACCATTTCGCAGTTTCTCGAGCGGGTGGCCGACCAAGAAGAATGGTCAATCAAGGGGCTGCTCGACAGAAAGCAAGCCCTGCAGGCCCTCATGTCCGGAAGCTTGGCCGCGCAACAGGTGCAGCTTGCCGCGCTGCCTCCGGGAACCCGTTACTTTCAAGAACAGCGCATCCGATCGGCTGCGGAGAAGGAACTGAGCCGCTGGCTAAACGAAACCTGCCGGCAAGTCGCGAGCGACATGAGGAAGCAGGCTTCGGATTTCCGCGAATGCCAAGTTGTACCTCGCGAGCCCCCAGAGAGCGGAACCGAGGTTGTGCTGAATTGGGCCTTTCTACTCCCGAGGAGTGCGACCACGGCATTTCGCTTGCGAATCGATCGGGTGAACGAAACCCATGCCACCCCGGGGCTGGTTTTCGAACTCTCCGGGCCCTGGCCCCCATATCGCTTCGTTCCTCCCCTATCGATGGGAACGGCCCCATGAGTTGCCTGCTTTACTGCATCTTCCGCAGCCCGGCACAGCCAAGACCCGGAATACCTCCCGGCGTCGGAGGGAAACCGGCATTCGTGGTGACGCGGAATGGTTTGAGCGCAGGGCTTTCCGAGCTTGCGGAATCGGACCGGGTTCCTGATATCCCACAAATCCTCGCCTACGAAAGGGTGGTTGAATTCTTCTGTCGCGACCTCACCATAATCCCCGTGCGGTATGGATGTCAGCTTGAAGACGCACGCGGGGCCCTCCGGTTGCTGGAAAGACACCGCGAGGAATACAGCGCGCTTCTCGACGAACTCGAGGGCCTAGGGGAGATGGGCATCCATCTTCTCCTCGACGGTTCCCGAGATGCAACGGAGAACGATGCACTGCCTGTCGCTCCCCAATCCTTTCCCCTTCCCTGTAGTTCCGGTGCTGCCTACCTTGCAGCAAAGCGACAACGTTATTTGGGTCTGGACCGGTTAGCCCTGCACGAGCGCTTGTTGGTGGACGAGGTTTGCGGCTCCCTGTCCGGCCTCTTCGTCCGGCACAAGGTGGAATTTCCCGACTCGACCAGGAACCAACTGCTCTCCCTTTATTTCCTCGTGCCCCGCGGTTATGTCGAATCCTTTCGCCAAGCCGCTCGCAACCTCCGCTCGAAGGAGCCCGTCAAGCTGCTCTTGAGTGGCCCCTGGCCACCCTACAACTTCGTTCATTCCCTCGAAACGGCGATCCTGCCGCCACACGCTAGCCCCGAAAACAGCCTGCCCCTCAAAGGGTGACCACTGGGGACTACCTACCCCGCAACTAGCGCCTGCATTGTATGGAGTGAATTCCTCAATGACCTGTTCCAGGTGCAACAATTCTCCCCGCGATGGCGCCTTTCTCTTTCGAATCAAGCTTTTCGGGAGGGAAGTATGCACTTTACGCAAGGGGTCGGCTTTCTAGCTAGCATGGCGCACCACCGATTACTTCGGCCATCCCTCGGGCGGTTTCTTCTTCGCCAGCGACTTCTTTATTGCCTGCTTCCAGTTGCCCTTAACCTTGAGGAGTTCCGGCTTTGGGCCTGGAGCGGCCTTATCCTGGCGCATGGTATTTTTGCTTTTCTTTCTCCGGTTATTTATGGGCTTAGGAAACATAGTACTTTTGTACCTTGACAAGCCCCTTGCGTCCCTTGTACTCTAAAGACGCTTCCAAGGCTTGTGCGTCCGATGTTCCGCTAATCGGGCTTCGGCCACAACACAAAATGTATGCCTCTCCAATAAAATGAAGAGGTTTACGTAATAAAGGGGGCCAATCCAATGAGCCCCCATTTTTATTTCACGCCTGTTTTCTCTCAATTCGAGCACGGATCGTTTCCAAGTCCAAAAACTTATTCGCAACGTTGATTAGGTCGTTAGAGATCGATCCCTTTCGACCAACAATGGTGACGACCTTTCCGATTGCGCGCAAGTGGCCAATGACCGGAATATAGTCGCTATCGCAGCCCATCAAGACAATTTCATCGTAAGTGTTGGCCTCGGTAAGCAACCTGAAAACCAACTCGATGTCCAGGTTCCCCTTGATCCTCAGGGGAACATCCGATGTCTCACTTTTGATGACTCTGACTTCCTTGTCCACAACGCTATAACCGATGCTCTGTAAGGCTGTCTTGAAATGACGATATTTTGTAACTCTCTCTGAGTCGCCAACCGGCGGCGTTGCAGTGAAATAGTAAGCTGCGGCCTTTTCCTTGTTATCCGTAAAAAAGTTAAAGACCAAGCGCCAGTCAATATGCCAGTGATTGTCTCGCTGGGCATAGAACATGTTGGCTCCATCTACAAACAGTCCTACTCTTTGCATTTTGTTCCTCCAAGGCGGCGGGACTTCCAAGGCCCGTACCTCATGGGGTATTATATCAGAGTCAGCCATTAGAGTCCTCCTGTGCGGGGGTGGCGGAACCGGCAGACGCAACAGCCTTGGAAGCTGCTGGACGCAAGTCCGTGCGGGTTCAAATCCCGTCCCCCGCACTCACCTAACAAGTGGCTCTTTGTACATCAACCGCCTTCCCTCAGCCGCTTTAATCGCTATTACCGTGCGCTCTCCGTCGTTCAGCCCACGGTTATTCCACAGAAAGTCGAACTGCCACAAGTAGCGGTGCAAGTATTCCTTGCTAACGTTGTGATAGATTCCCGCGATTCCGCGCTTGATGATGGCGAAAGATGATTCCGCCGTATTTGTGTGCGCCGTTCCCCGGACGTACTCTCGCTTGCTGTGCCGGACTCTTCGATGGCCGCCAGCAAACTCTTTCCCAATGCCGTCATAGGCGGAGAAATCGTCTGTGAAAATCCGCGCATTCGGATCGACTACTTCCCGAATGGCTGCCTTGAGAGTCTTGCCGCTAACATCAGCAACCACGCGCCGTCGGATTTCACCTTGCCGCTGCACAGCCGCGAACACCGGCGTCTTTCTCGTACCGCGTCCCGGCAGGCTATGCCCACGATAGCGCGGTTTGCCGCCCACATAGGTTTCATCACATTCGACCGTGCCCGTTAGTTTGGGTGCCGTGGCTTGATCTGGGGCCATCGCAAAACGAATCCGGTTCATAAGGAATAGCGCCGACTTGTAACTGATCTGACAATGCCGCTTGATCTCAAGGGCAGCCACACCTTTCTTCGATGTGGAAGCACGCCAAAACGCATAGCACCAGTGGCGAAGGTCAAGACGGCTCTCTTCATACACCGTGCCAATACGCACCGTGTATTGCCCCTTGCAATCATGGCAGCGCCAGAGAAACCGCTTGTTTCGTTTACCGCTGGCCGCATCAGTCATCTTATAAACCGCCACGCTTCCGCAATGGACGCACGCGGGAGTCTGTCCCCAGCGCAGTTCTTCCAAGAGTTCCACCGCAGCCAATTCATCTGAGCAAGCCAGTGGAATCTGCTCCACAGTGACGGACCTTGATAGGTTGTGTCGTTTCTCGTTTTCCATGGTCTAATGTTATACATAACACAAGCCTTGTGTCAAGTAAAAAATGGAGTCTCCCCCACGCTTTTTAGAGTGTATTGTAAAGTTTCTTGATTACTGATATAAGTGTCACAGGTCTACTCGATTCTTCGTCTGTGAGGACATCATCTTGGACCTCGGCGACGAAGCGTAAAGACTAGATATATCAGCCCGCCGATGCCCCCCACGACTACATAGAAGGAGAAGTATTCCTCATCGAAATCATTACCCATGAACAAGACAGAACTCGTATCCGCACTTTCGGCCCTGGGAACTTGGATACAAGTATTCGGAGTACTTGTAGCGATTGGAATTGTCGGCGAAGTTGGCGTTGGTGTTCGGAGTTGGATACTCAATAGAAGGTTGCAGGCCATCGAGCGCGTCGAGGACATGGAACAACGGACGGAAATAGCTCGATTAAACCGAGAGGCTGGAGATGCCCGTAAGGATGCAGCGCTCGCGATAGAACGCGCAAGCAGTGCTGAAGAAAACCTAGCTGGAGCAAATGAGCGAGCTGCACTAGCCGAACAACATGCCGCAGAGGCAAGCGCCAAAGCGGAAGGGTTCCGTCTTGATATTGCTAAGGCCAATGAACGTGCCGCAGATGCCAACCGAATTGCGGAGCAAGAAAGACTTGCTCGACTCCAACTAGAAGCTAGGCTTGCGGATCGAGTCTTGACCCCCGACGGGCAATCCCGGCTCACAGCCTTGGCCGCTACCTTTCCGCATGGCACTCGGATCGACATATTCATGTTCGGCGGCACCTTGGAGATTGCCAATATTACCCAATCAATCAATAAGTCATTGGCAGCCGGGGGCTGGACGGTACGGCAGTGGCAAGTAACCGGGGGAGGAGCCGTTCGTGGAATATTGGTCGGCACTAACCCCAGTGCCGATGCCGCGACAGCCCGAGCCGCTTCTGGGATTATCTCCACGTTAGTTTCGGCAGGGGTAGGCGCAGGCCCTTGGAAGTTCGATGAGTTGGTCATGAGTGGAATGGCGCAGGGACCGGGCGAGCCGATGGACGCGCCCATAAGAATGTTCATCGGCAGCAAGCAATAGAAAATCCCACCAACAGTCCAAATTAGGACACTACGTCCTTGCGTAAAGTGCATACTTCCGTTTCGGGAAACCCACCGATACTGAACTCGCGTGGCATCAGTCCTGCTATTAAGGTTGGCGGGGCCGGTCTCTTGTACGCGAGGCTTGCCCTAATCAAACTTGGGTAACTTTTTACCCGGAAGGAGAACGGCCATGGCAAAGGTCGCAAAGTCGACTGACTCCTCAAGCCTGGCGGAAGTAGTTGATCGGATTCTCGACAAGGGAATCGTGATCGACGCCTGGGCCAAGGTGTCGCTGGTCGGGATCGAGCTGTTATCCGTCGAAGCCCGCGTGGTGATCGCTTCGGTCGAGACCTACCTGAAGTACGCCGAAGCTATTGGTCTGACAGCGAATGCTGCGGCTCCTGCTTAATGCTCGCTGGGAGACCGATCGCTGCCGATTGGGGGGCCGTGGTATGGCCCTCCGTTTGGCAGTGAGAGGTGAGATGAAGGGACCAGAAGATCAAAGGGAGGGGAACCATGGGTAGATTGTTGGAAGACATGACTCGACTGAGCGAGGAAATCCAAGCGCTGCGCGGAAGCCGTCGGGCGTTCCGAAAAGAACTCGCGGACGGCAACAAGGATCGCCAGATGGATGTCTTTGAAATGTGTGTCGACCTTGCAGACACACAAGCTCGAATGGCAAAGAGGGCGAAAGCGGAGCGTCTTGCTTTCTTGAACAACCTGAAGCGAAACGTCGGCGGGCAGCAACGGGAAATGAGGGCTGATATTGCTGGCGCGCGCCGTGCCTGGGCGGGCGGGGGCGCGTAGCGGCTTGGCGATTAGGAAACCTCCGGAGGTTGGAATTGAACCCTCCCCTTTGACCCCGCCGGCGCACTCAACGGCAGGTAGCTGACCGAATGGGGGGCAGCGAGGACGACGAGGTTAAGAAATCTTAAGGAGAACAACATGGGGATGCTAACCGAAGACATGACTCGATTGCGGGACGAAATCCTGGCGCTACGAAGCTCGCGCCAGGGACTGATCCATGATCTGGCGCGCGAGACCGAGAAGCGACGGGCTGACGTGTCAAGTATGCTCGCCAACACTTCCGAAGCCCTCAGTGCCGTCGCCAAGGCGACGAAAGCCGATCGTTTGGGTTCCATCGCGGACCTCAAAAGCGCCGTCGCCGACATTCTGAGTGGCGTTAGCACGGATCTGTGCGGCATTCGACAAGTCTGGCTGGCCTCGGGCACTCCAGCGCGCTGGGCTGGGGGGGAATGCGGAAAACAGACAAGGCAGGTAGCCGCGGCCGACTCGAAAGGAAGCCGGAGTGTGACAGGTCGCAAGCCCGCGCCGGTACGCAAGAAGCGATAGCATTAAGTCTCCAACAGCCGGGATGCGGGTTAAGCTCCGACGAGCTCGAGATGCTTGGAGAGAGGGAAAAACACGATGAATGGTGACGAGGCGAAGGATGTCCTGGTGGCCAGCGAAGTAGTCGAACCCCAAGGACACAGTATTGTGCTTGAGCCCAGCGATGAGTTCGTCTTGACCCCGCAGATCAAGGCGCTGGCAGACAGGGCGCTGAGCTACCTGGATGTCGGATACGCGGTCCACTTCGCAGGGCCGGCAGGCACGGGAAAGACGACCCTCGCCCTGCACGTGGCTGCGCAGATCGGTCGGCCGGTTGTCCTCATCCATGGCGACGACGAATTTGGCAGTTCCAACCTGATTGGCAAGAATTCCGGCTTCCGCACGTCCAAGCTCATTGATAATTATATTCACTCCGTGGTGAAGACCGAAGAAAGCTTGAGCACGCTTTGGGAGGACCATCAGCTCACCACCGCCTGCCTCGACGGACACACCCTCATTTACGATGAGTTCAACCGTTCCCGGCCCGAAGCCAACAATGTGCTCCTCAGCATCCTGGAAAAGAGGATTCTCAATCTGCCTAGCCTGCGCCGGTCCGGTGAGGGGTACGTACATGTACACGAGAACTTTCGGGCCATCCTGACGTCGAACCCTGAGGAATATGCCGGCGTCCACAAGACGCAGGACGCGCTGGTGGACAGGATGATTACCATCGACCTCGGACATTTCGATCGCGAAACGGAGATTCAAATCACCAAGGCGAAGTCAGGCATTCCCACCGAGGATGCCGAAAGGATCGTGGACATTGTCAGGGAGCTCCGCGGGGTGGGTGTGAACAACCACCGCCCCACGATTCGGGCCTGCATCGCCATCGCCAAGATCCTTTCCCGCCGCAATGGGCGCGCCCAGATAGGGGATCCCACCTTTTGGTGGGTATGCTGCGACGTTCTCAAAACGGACACGGCCAAGGTTACTCATGATGGCCAGTCACTTATGTTGGGGAAGGTGGAAGAGGCGATCAGGAGAATCTGCGGGAACCATGGGAACGGCAACCATGCGAAGCGCCGAAAGAATCACCACCGGGGCGCTACGGCCTGAAAAGGAGCGCAAGTATGCCTATACCGTTAAGGGGTCTAAGGACCATTCGTACGTTGGCTGGTCGAGTGGACCGCCTCTTTGTCCCCCACAGAGCGCACATGCGAGTCGCATGCCTGGAAATCGAAAAGGCTCGGCGCGCCACCGAAAGAATAACCGCGAGCCGGCGGGTGGCAGAGCTTGATGCCCGTCTCCACGAGATCGAGGCCGAAGAGGCGGCCCTCTTGCAGGGTCTGGCCGGACGCAAACGGGTTGGTCTGCCTGGGGCTGGGACAAGGCCCACACCGCGGGGGAGTGCCGGTGCGTTTAGGATCAGGTACTAAGGTGAGGGAGCGCGGTGTGGCATTGAAGAGACCCGCTACCTGGAACCTCTGAAATCGTCGCAAGGGGACGAGGAGCGATGATTCTGGAAACCGAAAAGGAGCTCCGGCAGGTCGTGCAGATTGCCGTCGCCACGGCACTGGCTTGTTGGGGCTTTCCTTTGCTGGCGCTCTTGCTAGTTCTTCTAATCTTGCCGTGGCAGCCGATCTATCGGATGGCCGCGTATCTCGGGGGTGTGGTCCTGGAAGTCAAAGCGCAAAGGACGGTCAAGCGGGCGATGAAGAAGCTGCACGAGGAACCCGCGCACGTCACCCAGCCCAGCCCGGGGGCGGGGGGGGCCGAGCGGGGTTCTCCCGCACATCGTCGTCCTGGGAACTCGGAGGAGAGGATATGCGAATCAACTGTTTGGGCTGCGGGTACAAATTAGACCTGGACGAGGCTTACGACGACTATGATGGCCCGGTGAAATGCTTCGCATGCGAGGCAATTCTTGAGATCCGCACGGAATAGGGCTACATCAAAGCGGTCCAGCAAGCGAATATCGCACGGCACCCTTCGGCCAAGGAGGCCTTCGAGCGCGTTCTCAACCCGATGGACGAGGCTGCCCAGCGGGCGTACGCTTCCGGCCATGCCCGCACCGGTTAAAGGAGAGCGAAGAAACGGCCGATATATCCCCTCAGAGATCATGTTGATGAAAGGAGTAAGGCAGCCTTGGGTGGAGAAAAGCCTGAGGAGGCAGCAAATCGCCGGAATCGACAAAGACCCGAGCTGATGGAGCGCGACCATGCTCGAGCCTCCCAGACCTTGCTCACCCGTATCTTGGACCTCCACATCTCGGGCCGCACAGCGGACGAAATCGCCGCGCAGCCTCTTACCACCGAGCCCGAGGACGCCATGTTCCGTGCCGCGATGCTGGTGGAGATGATCCTTCACTACGCCCGCCGCTGTCCGGGGGAGACAAACCAGTGAGTATGGGCCAAACAACGACCGCGAAAGCGCCTGAGAAGCAACCGCCGAGTCAACCTGCAGCCAGGGGCAGGACGTACCTTTACGCGGTCATAGGCGACGCGCAGGGCCGGACGTACGGTGACTTCGGCGTCGATGGGCGAAAGGTATATTCCATCCCTGCTGGGAAAGTGGCGGCTGTCGTCAGCGACGTGCCCAGCGGAACGCTCCGCCCGGAACGCTCCCGTCTCGCCGCCCATCAGGAAGTCCTCAAAAAACTCATGGCGGAGGCCACGCCGCTGCCCATGTCCTTCGGGATCCTTGCGGACAGCCCGCAGGCCGTTCGAAACATGCTTTCTCGCAACCAGCATGCCCTCCGCGAGCAACTCCGTCGCGTGGCGGGCAAAGTGGAGATGGGTTTGCGAGTCACTTGGGACGTGCCCAACATCTTCGAGTATTTCGTGAATACCCATCCGGAACTGAGGCTCGCCCGGGACCGATTACTGGGAGGCCAACGCGAGCCCACGCAGGAGCAGAAGATCGAAGTCGGAAGGCTGTTCGAGCGTCTTCTCAACGAGGATCGGGAAGCCTACGCCGACAAAGTGGAAGCAATCCTAGCGCCCCACTGCTTTGAGATCGAGCCGAACAAATGCCGCAACGAAGGCGAGGCGCTGAATCTGGCCTGTCTCGTCGAGCGTGCGGCGATGCCACAATTCGAAAGCAGCGTCTTCGAGGCCGCGAAGCAGTTTGATAACAACTTTGCCTTCGACTATAACGGACCGTGGGCGCCCCACAACTTTGTCGAGGTCGACCTCGAGCTTTAAGACCGGCGATACGGGAGGAAGCCATGGTGCTCGTGGATGACGTCTTGATGTTTCCCATCCGCAGTGTGCTCTGGATCTTCCGTGAGATTCACAACGCCGCCCAGGAGGAGCTTGCCAACGAGAGTGAATCCATTACCGCGGAGCTGAGTGGTCTTTACATGATGCTGGAAACCGGAAAGATCTCGGAGGAAGAGTTCGCCGCGGAAGAAAAGACCTTACTCGACCGGTTGGACAGAATCCAAAAGCCTGACAGGGGCCTCGAACGGGAGGATGGCAGAGAGCAAAAGCAGGACCAACGTGAAGAGAGAAGCGTCGCGTGAGGGGCGCATTAGATGCGCAGAGAGCATGGCAGCTCCACCGTTTTTGGACAACCGAGGCTTACAACTGCTTGTCTTTGGAGGCAAAGGCGGAGTCGGAAAGACGACGTGCGCTACCGCAACGGCGCTGAAATTGGCCAGACGCTCACCCAAATCATCTTTTCTCCTGGTTTCCACGGACCCCGCGCACTCCCTCACGGATAGCCTGGCGGGCTCGCTTCCACCCGACAATTTGAAGGTATTCGAACTGGATGCGCAGGAATACCTCGCCACCTTCAAGAAGAGCCATCACGCCAAACTCCGGGAAATCGCCTCGCGTGGAACCTTCCTCGATGACGACGAAATTAGCCGCTTCCTGGATCTCTCCTTGCCGGGCTTGGATGAACTCATGGGCTTTCTGGAGATCTCCGCCTGGGTGGAAAATCGGAGCTACGATTGCATTATCCTGGACACCGCCCCCAGTGGTCACACGCTACGCTTGCTTGCCATGCCGGAATTCCTCCGCAAATGGCTGGACATGCTGGAAACGCTGCTGGCGAAGCACCGCTACATGAAGTGGGCCTTCACCCGCTCCAACCATCGCGACGAGCTCGACACCTTCCTCGAGGGGTTAGCGGCATCGGTGAAACGGATGGAAGAATTACTCCAGGATCCGGTTCGTTGCCGGTTTGTCCCGGTCATGCTCGCCGAGGCGATGAGCATCCGCGAGACCATGGCAATCGTGAAGGAACTGGATCGTCTCAAGCTTCCAAGGACCGACGTCGTGATCAACGGGCTCTATCCGGATAACGCCTGCGCGATTTGTCGGGACGGGCGCCCCCGCCAGATTCGGGAACTGCAGAGTCTTTTCCGTCAAACCCATCTGTCCAAGTTGGCATTCTGGGCTGTCCCGTTTTACGCCGAGGAGGTCCGCGGGCGGGAAGCTCTCGAATCGTTCTGGGATCAGGTGGAGCAAATCAGCGCAGCGCCACGCGCGGGGCGCGGACCGTCGGTGGCTCCGCCGCTAAGCGTGGAGGCAGCCGCACCGTGGCCTCCCCCTGAGACTACCCTTCTGATCTTTGCGGGCAAGGGTGGTGTGGGAAAGACAACCCTGGCCTGCGCCACAGCACTGCAACTGGCGCACACCGGTTCAGGGAAGAATGTCCTTCTGTTCTCGACGGGACCTGCTCACTCGTTGTCAGGGTGTCTCGAGACGCAGATCGACTCCCGGCCGAAGGTCGTGAGCTCCGGCCTCACGGCCCTGGACATTGATTCGGAGGCGGAATTGGAGGCTTTGAAAAAACAGTACGCGGGGGACATTGAGAAATTCCTGCACTCGCTGGCGAGCAACTTTGATCTGACTTTCGACCGCGAGGTGCTCGAGAGGATTCTGGATCTCTCCCCTCCCGGCCTGGACGAGGTGATGGCCCTGACGCGCGTCATGGCCCTACTCGCCTCAGGCAGCTACGACGTTCTGGTCCTCGACTCAGCATCGACGGGTCACCTGGTTCGGCTGCTGGAGCTCCCGGAAATCATTGACCAGTGGCTGAAGCTCTTTTTCGAACTCTTCCTGAAATACCAACAGGTCTTTCGCCTGACGAAGTTTTCTCAGGAATTGGTGACGATGTCGAAAAATCTCAAAAGACTCAGAGAACTGTTGAGCGATCCGGCTAGGGCCGCTCTGTATGCCGTTAGCATTCCGACAGATATGGCCTTTGAGGAAACACGGGATTTGGTGGCCGCCTGCGAGCGCTTAGGCATCCGGGTGCCCGGGATGTTTCTCAACCTCGTCACGCCGCGCAGTGATTGCGACTTGTGTTCCGCCCTGTACCGCCGGGAGTCTCGAGTGCGCCAGAAGTTTCAACAGAGCCTTTCGGGTAGGGACGTCACAGTGGTTTATCGTCGCGGAGACATGCGAGGCCTTTGCCGGCTGGGAGAACTGGGGAAGGCCCCTTACCAAAGCAGCCGCGTGGAATCGAGAGCCTATGTCTGTTGAAACCAGCACCGGAAACCGGCCACCCGTGGTTTCCGAACTCGCGCTCGATGACGCCAAGCGGGTCTCTTTGTGTGAGGTGCTCGACCGGGTGCTGAACAAGGGGGTTGTGGTGGCCGGGGATGTGACGATCTCGGTCGCTGATGTCGACCTCATTTACCTCGGACTGCAACTCGTGCTCACATCCATGGAGAAGGCGCGCCAAGGCTTTCGCCGAGCGCCGGTACAATTGGACGCAGACCTGGGCATCGAGAAGGAGCTGGCCAGTGGATTCCGCTGAGCTGCCGTGGGTCGAGTCTGAAGCCCTCAGTGACTTCGCTCGGGTGATGAAAGTAGGCCCGTTACCTCGGTCTCAACCGTCTAAAGGTCGGCAGGGGCGGAACGCCCGCCTGAACCTCGATGAGAATGATATAAAGAACGGCCTCGGACAACTGGTGCTGACTCTGGTCAAGCTCTTGCACGAATTGCTGGAGCGCCAGGCCATCCACCGCATCGAGGGCGGCGACTTGAGTGACCAGCAGATTGAAAGGCTCGGAATGACGCTGATGAGGCAAACCCAGGAAATCACCCGGCTCCGAAAGGAATTCGGCCTGGAAGAAGAAGATCTTAACCTGGATCTCGGCCCGCTGGGCAAGCTTTTGTAAAAGGAGATGTCATGGCGCAGCAACGCAGCCTGTCACACGCGGTGCAAAGTTCAACTTTGGCGGACGTGTTGGAGCGGGTTTTAGACAAAGGGGTCGTCATCGCTTGCGATATCCGAGTGAAGCTGGTCGATATCGAACTCCTGTCCATCCAGATCCGCCTGGTCATCTGCTCGGTCGACAAAGCCAAGGAAATGGGGATGGATTGGTGGGTGAACAACCCGATCTTTCGCCGGGAAGAGGACCGTGAAACGCTGGCAACCTCTCTCGCCAGCATCGAGGAAAGGATGGCAAGGCTGGAGGCCTCTCTCCCGAAAGAGGAAGTGCGTGCTGGCTAACCCGCCCCTTCCCCGCAATCCGTCCATAGGTCTTAAGGTTACAACTAGAATCGCCGCCCCGCTCGATCCCTTTGGAATTGCGGCTTCGATGTCGCCGCCGTCGGTTTCAAGGCGAGCAGAGAAACCGCTCATCAAGGGATTTCCTGCGGCAGACCTGGCAAGCTGGCACGCCCCTGTCGAAGCCCTGAGATTCCCGTACAGGGACAGCTCGCGTTGAGACTTCGCCCAGTTTCGGTTGATACGCTCCCTGGCTCCTGCCGCCAACTCGCAAAACCCCATTCAATCCCCATACCTGGCCGCGTCCGCCACGAGTGCCTCAACCATTACCAGTGGTGTCTGGACATCTGGCCTCAGATCCAGAGAGAAAGCTGGCTGAGGCTTGTGGACAAGGCGTTGGCGGAAGTTGTCACCCAGGCTGTGAAAGAGCGCAAATCAGGCCTCGGGGACTAGGCTGCCGACCAATTCTAAAAACCTCGAAGACCTCATCCTTCGTCACTCGCGCGTGTTCTCAACCGTGGTCTAGAGGCGACCCCCGGCACGGCCGAAGTAAAGCCGCCCCCTTTGAGGTGGAAAGCCGCGGTCTTCTTAACCGTTGCTCTACATATTCCCGCCTCTCTGGATTGAACGGTCACCCCTTCACCGCTGGCACCGACGAGGAATCTTCGCGGGAAAAGTCTGGATTGTCTGGTGTGAAAATCCTTTCTCGGCGCTTGCCCGGCGCGGCGCACCAAGCCGATGCGGCCACTTGTCCGGTTTGCGACTCTACGGCCAATCAGCTGCTAACTGTCGGGGAGTGACTGCGGACGATTGTTTCCGAGTACGCGACGATTCGCCCAGAACCGGTCCAACGCGTGATGAAGTGGTGGCTGGCGAGCATAGTTGGCCACTTGCACCCGTAGCGCCTCGGGCGCAATCCTCCCTGGCCCGCGGCTGTCCTTTCAGCATGATTGCCCAGTCCCGTGGGTGAACTGCAGAGTGCTTTATCGGGACCCGCAGTTCGAAGATCCACACTGGAAGCCCTGAGGTTGGGACGCCAAGGCGTAATGTCTCGAGGCCGTTGGTAGTGAACGGATGGGTTCTTCGCGAGCCACGGCGCGTTTTGGTCTGTCCGCTTACTCTAAGGCGGGAAATTCATCCGGCAGAGGAGGGTTTGGTACGGCAGGTCGGACTCACTCGTCGGTCTCATTTCGGCATGTCTGCACGGCAGCAGGCTCAGAACCCGAGCTGACTAGCGTGCAACCAGCCGACAACTCACTCTGAAGTTGGTACAAAAACCCCGGACCACGCAACAGGTGGATTCTCTCTCATTCCACTTGGCACGAAAATCCGGTCCAGTCAGACCAAGGCACTTGGCGCCCTGGGGGTGCTGCTCAAGCCGGATTCTCTCGGCGTTTAAAGCGGGGCGACCTCCTCCGTGTATTCGGTCTCAACGTTGTCGAAGACCAGTCCCCGGAACTGGTCAGGTTTCAGTTTCGGAAGGGTGAGTTGAACCCGATGTTCCATGCCGGGTGACAGGTAAGAAACATCCGCGTAGAAACCGACAAAGGATGGCCGATGCACGCGAATTGAGGCATAGGCTTTCCGCAGCTCGACCGGCTGACCGTCGATCTTGAGGTGAATCTCCATGGCGTCATCATGCTCCGCGACTTGCACGAACAGGAGCAAGCGTTCGGGCGCGAGCCAGGTGGTTTTCAGATCTTCTTCCGTCCAGGGAATGGGCCAGGACTTCTTCCTCGCCGCCAGTTGTTCAAAAACGCGGGAGGGAATCCGAAATGTTCCTTGAAGCGTGCCGCCCTCTCCGCCTGCGGGCCCGTTCATTTCCACGGCCTGGCTTCGTCCGAAGTAGGCACCGGCAAACCGGACGGGGATGGTAATGACGCCGCCCACCTGCTGGAATTTCGCAGTTCGGCCGTTGACCGTCACTTGCTTGACGGTGGCGCCTTTCGGAACCAGGGCCAGCACCTTTTCATCCGTCCCAATCTCGCCACGAATCCCGGTCAATGCCAGCGATCCACCGGCAAGGGCCGCCTGGCCCGGTGCGTTGAAGAGGAGCGCGCTGGAGATCGGTTCGGAGGCCGGCACGACTTTCAGGACCAGCGCGCTCGTGCCGTCCAGGGTGAGGGAGACGCTATCCCCGTATGACCAGAGACCGGCCTCCGCTTTGCCGAGCAGGCGTCCTTCCAGGGGATAAATCTCCTTCAGCAGGTAATGGCCTTGCTTCTTGAGACCTATTGAACCATCCAGAGCGAATCGCGCGAGCGTCTTGTTGCCGTTGGAATTAAAGAGGAAGAGGTATCCACAATTCTTCACGATGGCCGAGGTCCCGTCCGCCTTCCCGATGGCGGGCTGGCCGAGAATCGGACGGGTGTTTCGCAGGAAGTCCCGGTTCGTGTCGGCCCAATCCAGCCAGTGACGGAACCATTGCTTGTCCGGCTCGGAAAACAGGTGGAACTCCTCGGGGTCGCGCGCCGGAATCATGTCAATCACATTGTTCCACCCCGCTGTGGCAATCGAGGAGAGCACTGAATACCGCCACCCCAGATAGTCCCAGTCACGCTGGCGGAACGGCACCAACATGTCTCTTGATTTCGCTGTACTGATGTGGGGCATTTCCCCGCTTTCATCATTCCGGGGAGTCTGATGTGTGAAAAACCCCGGCATGATCTCCGTCGGGCAGAACTCATAGCTGCGATACCAGTATGCCGTGTAGCGCTGCCGGTTGGCAGAGACCCGGTCGATGTGCAGGTCGGGGAAAACCGTGAAGCTTTCCGGCTGCTCGTCGGTGGACGTGGGGTGCGGGTAGCTGCCGGCCAGCCAGATCCAGGGGCCGTACCTCTGATAGAGTTGCCGGCCGTCTATCGCCATATCCGGAACTTGGGTGCGGAGAGTTTCTAACACCCGTCGCCAGCCCCACCATTGCGCATAGCGGCTCGTGCCGTCGTACCAGAGGAAGGTATAGTCGAAACAGAATCCCCCGATGCCGGTTCGACGATAAAACGCCAGCAGGTTTTCAATCAGCCAATCCTGAAAGCTACGAACACCGAGGCTGGCATAGAGCGTCTGACCCTGAAATTTGGTGTTGCGCGCCAGCCACTCCGGATTTTGTGAGAACGGCAGCACGGGATAAACATAGGCAACCAGTTTGAGTCCTTTGGATCGGGCGAGGTCCAGCAGCCACTCGACCGATGCGGGAAGCGGGTCGGCCTTGGGGTCCCACTCGCCCTTGCGTATCTTCTGGCCCAGGTTCAACCAGAGTTCGTACTCCCACTTCCAGTCGTCGACGCTGTCTTCGCGGCGGGCCAGCGCGGAGTTGCTAGGGGTGGTGAGGACATACTCCGCGCCAAGTTCAGCCGCGCGGTCGAATATCCGCTCGATCTCTACCCTTCCGGCCGGAGAATCGATATCGAGCTGATAATCATTTTCGCACCAGCCGACGTGAATCCTTAGCGGCTCGTTCGGTTTGTGGAGCAAAAACGCCCGCACGCAGTCCGTGAACGCCTGGACCTCAGCCTCATCCGGGCCGGACCCGGGCGGGGACGGAGCCTCTCCAGGCAGCTTCCATTCAGGGAGCATCTTTTCGGGAAGCCGCCGGCCCGTCAGCCTGTAAGTGCCAAGGCACCCCCGGTCGGACTCGAATGGTCCGTACTCAGCCTTCCAATCCATTTCGGGATCGTAGGAGATCTCGAGGGAGGCGCTATCCTGATGAACCTTCAGGAAGGGGTTCTGAACCAGAACAAGAATCCCAAATGCCTCATCAAACCGCAGAAATGCGCCGTAGTCTCCGGTTTCAAGCTGAGGGTTCGAACGGTCCAGCGTGTACACCTCACGGGGAGGAGCAACCAGGCGCGCCCGAAACACTTTCATTTGATGGACGCGAAACTGGCTGCCCGCGGGGGAGTAGACCAGAATCTGCTTGCTGACAAACCTCCAGCCGGGACGCAGCTCGTAGACGGCCTCCAAAGTGTAGGGCGGCGAGACGTAGTTGTAGATGAGCCGATTGCCTTCCTTGCGCGGAGGCTTCGGCGTCAACGTTTCACTGCGAATCTCCTTGCCATCGATCCGGAGGGAGAAACTATCTTCGCGAAATCGAACGGCCTTTGCCAGCGCCAGATCTTCGATGGCAGCGAGGCCGCGCTCGGCAAATTCAACTCGCAGCTTCTCGTTTGAGAGGAGTTGCTCGCAGCGGGCCGTGGATGCAAAAGGTCCTATTCCCGCATACACGCAGAACATGAAAAGGAATGAAAGCATCCTTCGAATCATCCGCGCCCTCCTTCTTCTGGCCTCTATGGCCTCAGGCACGCTAGTGTACGTCTCCAGCACCTCCGATACTAGCCACATTCTTCGACGAAGCACTAGCTCGCTACCCAGTCTACCCCGCAGTTGGTCCAGTTTAGATATTTTCCGCTCCAACCCACGAGCTCATGGGAGAGTTTCATGCGGCGCAGGAGCTCCTGGAGGGGCCGTAGGAACACGGGGCGGACGCTAGGTGTCGATTCCTCCCGAGTGAGGGCGCACTCGGAAGCCATCCTCTCGGTTATGTAACTTGCACACCGAAACGTGCTGCCGCTCGGATAGCTGTTGTGGAATCCCCGTACAGCGAGAAACGCCTGGATTGAGTGCATCTTTCCACTGCAGTTTCACTACAGTCGGCCGCTTTCGGGGCAAACTACACGTTCTCGGCAGACCTCGATCCATCTGAAATTAAAAGGAGAAGAATGGTAGGCCTGGAGGGATTCGAACCCCCGACCCACGGTTTAGGAAACCGTTGCTCTATCCTTCTGAGCTACAGGCCCGTGGCGCGGAACTTCTGGTCGTTTATAGATTAACACACGAGCCTCTTCTTCGTGGCTTCGAATCTAGAAGCTATTTCAAAACCCGATGTAATGCGTTAATTTCGTCGTAGTTGTCTTTCCCAGGGAGGGGGGAAGAGCGCCAGGGGGAGGGCGAATGCGACGGTACGGTGGCTTGCTGAGCGACGCGCAGTGGAAGAAGATCGAGCCCTTGCTCCCCCGACCGCCACGGCATCGGCAGGGAGGTCGGCCACCGGTTGCGAACC
>JAIQEZ010000126.1 GCA_020073545.1 Terriglobia bacterium
TGGTCTTCCGGTTCCAGAGTTACCTAAACCATTCATAGAGAAGATGCCATGGATACATATAGGTTGCTTTTGGTTCTTGCTGCGCTGCTGGTAATGGCGGTCGTTTCACCGAGCAGCGGCGGGGCGCAGGCCAAGCCCCGGGCTCGTGACCTTGGCGTGCCGTTTGAAGGCACACCCGGACCGCTCAATGCTATAACCGATGTGAAGGGTGTGGAAGTCGGCCACGCGACCCTGATATCCGGCTCGGGCAAGCTGGTGGTCGGGCAAGGCCCAGTGCGGACGGGCGTCACGGCGATTCTGCCCCGCGGCAAGTCACCAGCCAGCCAAGTTTTCGCCGGGTGGTTTTCCCTCAACGGCAACGGCGAGATGACCGGGACGACTTGGGTGGAGGAATCCGGCTTCCTTGAGGGCCCGGTCATGATCACCAACACGCACAGTGTGGGCGTGGTCCGCGACGCAGTGATCAAATGGCGCGTGCATCTGGCCCCGCCGGATGAAACCGGCTACTGGTGGTCACTGCCCGTGGTGGCGGAAACCTACGACGGCTATTTGAACGACGTAAACGGATTCCACGTGACGCCGCAGGACACCTTCCACGCTCTGGATAGTGCTCGTTCCGGCCCTGTGGCCGAAGGCAACGCGGGCGGCGGGACCGGCATGATTTGCTACGAATTCAAGGGTGGCATCGGAACCGCCTCGCGCCAGCTCCGAGCGGCAGAGGGCGGATACACGGTCGGAGTCCTGGTGCAGTGCAATTGCGGCGCCCGCGAGCAACTGCGAATTGCGGGCGCGCCCGTGGGGCAGGAGATTACCAGCGACAAGGTCTGGGGAAAATTCACTTCGAATACGCATGAAGAAAAGGGCTCGATCATCATCGTGGTGGCCACGGATGCACCCCTGCTGCCCCACCAACTCAAGCGCTTGGCGCGACGCGCGTCACTGGGACTGGCGCGCACGGGCAGCACCTCCGGGAACGGGTCGGGAGACATCTTCATCGCCTTCTCGACTGCCAATCCCGGGGCCGCGAAATCCCCAGGGCTTGCCCAGGTTCAGATGGTCGCGAACGATGACATGGACCCCATCTTCTCAGCCACCGTCCAGGCCACCGAAGAAGCCATCGTGAACGCGCTCGTCGCAGCGGAGACCATGACCGGCGTGGATGACCACAAGGCCATTGCCCTGCCCCACGACCGCCTGCGCGAGCTGCTCAAGAAGTACAACCGGCTGGCGGCCCAGCCAAGTCACTAATCGGACCCTCAGGTCCGACCACCAGTCCCGAATTGACTTCACGGGATCGGGACACTGCCCGCCGCCGCTTGACCACAACGGTTAGGGCGTCGATAATGCAGGGTATCGAACCAGCGCCGAGGACCGTGTGGAGCGCCTCTCAAAGGTTCCGCACGGCCCCGACTCCGGTGTAAAGGGTAGCGACGTCCGGAGGCTTGGTCATGCCGAGTATCCTCATTTCCCTTTTGCTTCTCCTCCCTTCCCAGAGGACGCAAACCCTGTCGCGGAAAGCCGCTGAGGAGTGCACAGTTCAGGGCGTGGTCGTCAAGACCGAGTCGGGCGAGCCCCTGAAGAAAGCCGTCGTGACGCCTCACGAAGATGGAGCCAACAACCAGGGCTCGAGCGCCGCGACTGACGCCACAGGGCGTTTCGAGATAAAGGCCGGCCCGGGCCGATATCATATGTGGGCCTGGCGCAACGGCTATGTTCAACAGTATTATGGCGAGCGTACGCCGGGCGGGGCCGGCACGACCCTTTCCCTTGGCGCCGGGCAGAAGGTCTCAGACATCATGTTCAGGCTTATCCCGGCCGCCGCCATTACCGGGCATGTGTATGATGAAGACGGGGAACCCGTTGCCCGCGCGCAGGTCTCTGCCCTCAGTTACTCTTATTCCTACCCGGAGGGACAGCGCGAGCTCGCGGATCATGGATATGTCCAAACCAATGACCTCGGTGAATTCCGCATTTACGGACTTGCCCCCGGCCAGTACTACGTCCGGGCCAGCTACAATGCCGAAAGGTACGGACTGAACCCTGCCCCAGGCGGCTACCTGCCCATCTTTTATCCCGGAACTGCGGATGTGGGGACTGCGGCTCCGATCGTCCTACGCTCCGGAGGCGAATTCTCGGGAGTCGAAATCAGCCTGCAAGCGGTGCACACGGTTACGGTTCGGGGGCGAGTTTTCAGCGCCGTCGGCGGACAACCTGCCGCGCACGCGAGTATTTTCCTGGTCAAACGTGAGTCAGACCTACTTGCACACACGTTCACACAACCTGCATATTCCTATGTTCAAGATCCTCAGGGGGCCTTCGAATTGCGCAACGTCACGCCGGGCACATACTACCTCTATGCCAACCTCCAGGAAGAGGGGAAGGATTACGGCGCCCGCATGCCCCTTGAGGTTACCAATACCGATATCGAAGGTGTCACGCTGAACGTGACACGCGGCCTCGACATCAAAGGTCAGTTGCGGGTTGAGGGCGCCGCCTTATCCAGCCTTGGCTCTTTGGGTGTCAACCTCCAGCCGAAGAATGAGGTCATTTCTTTCGGTATGGGAGGCCACGATTACCTCAAGCCCGACGGCAGTTTTCTGCTCGGGGGTGTTCATGATGGAGACTACGACCTTTATGTCTTCACTCTGCCGGAGGACTATTTCCTGAAGTCCGCCCGGCTGGACGGCAACGAGGTGCTCGCCTCGGGCCTGACCATCGACGCCCACGAGACTCCAAAACTGCTGGAGGTGGTCGTGAGCGCAAACGGCGCGCGCCTGGAGGGCGTCGTCGAGAAAGATAACCATCCCTTCAGCGGGGCCACGGTCGTGCTTGTCCCTGACCCGCCACATCGCAACGACCGGCGGCTGTTCCGCGAGACCACTACCGACCAGTCCGGCCACTACCTTCTGCGAGGGATTGCGCCCGGCGACTACAAGCTCTTCGCCTGGGAAAACCCCGAGCGCGGAGCCTACCGAAGCGCTGATTTTCTCCAGCCCTTCGAAGATCGCGGCCGCTCCGTCAACGTCAGGGAAGGCGCGAGGCTTTCGGTCCAGCTCGATTTGATCCCCACGAAGGATTCCGGCCGGTAGCGGGACAACTGATCATGCCCGGTTGCGGGACAAGGCGTGGTCATCCGCGCGGAAGAGCGTGACTTCAGACCTGGCCACGCTAACCCAGTTCCCACTTCTCCCAGGTCTAGACTTTGAATTGCCCGAGGGATATTCTGGCGGGCCTGGAGACCTGCGGGACTCGGCTCCAGAGCGAATGGGGGCGATTCATGAGTACGAGTGTCGGCAAACTCAGACTGGCGAACCGCATGTCCCGCTTGGGGACGGAGAGCGCCTTTGAAGTCCTGGTCCGCGCGCGGGAACTGGAAGCACGCGGCAAGGAGATCATCCATCTGGAAATCGGCGAGCCGGACTTCTCAACGCCTCCCAACATCGTCGAAGCAGCGGCCCGGGCTCTCCGCGAGGGCTGGACTCACTACGGCCCGCCCGCCGGGCTTCCCCAGTTGCGGGAAGCTGTGGCCGGCGAGATCGCGCAGCGGCTCGACATCACCGTCGATCCGGGCGAGGTCGTCATCACGCCGGGTGGCAAGCCCGTCATGTTCTTCACGATTCTGGCGCTCGTCGAGCGCGACGACGAAGTGCTCTATCCCAATCCCGGCTTTCCGATTTACGAATCCCTGATCCAGTTTGTGGGCGGCAAAGCGGTTCCCTACGGCCTGCGCGAAGACCGCGACTTTGACGTAGACGTGGGCGAGGTCCTGGAGAAGATCACCGGCCACACGCGCCTCATCATCCTGAACAGCCCGCACAATCCCACCGGCGGCATGATGAGCCACGCGGAGCTCGCTCGTCTGGCGCAAGCGCTGGAAGGCCGCGAAATCTTCGTCCTCTCCGACGAAATCTACAGCCGGCTGATCTACGAGGGCGAGCACGCGAGCCTGGCGCAGTTCCCCGGCATGAAGGAGTGGACCATTATCCTGAACGGCTTTTCGAAAACCTACGCCATGACCGGCTGGCGCATGGGCTACGGCGTCATGCGCGCCGACTTGGCCCGGCAAGTCACGCTGCTCATGACCAACTCCAATTCCTGCACGGCCAGCTTCAGCCAGATCGCCGGCGTCGAGGCGCTGCGCGGCCCGCAGGATTCCGTCGCCCGCATGCGCGAGGAATTCCGCCGCCGTCGGGCTGTGATCGTCGAGGGCCTGAATCGGCTTCCAGGCTTCAGTTGCCGCCAGCCGCATGGAGCGTTCTACGTTTTCCCGAACATCAACCAAACCGGCAAGCCCGCGCGCGCACTTGCGGAAGCGTTGCTGAATGAAGCCGGTGTAGCTTGCCTGTGGGGAACCGCCTTTGGCGATTGGGGCGAGGGATACTTGCGGTTCTCGTTTGCGAATTCGGTTGAGAATATTCAGAAGGCGCTCGAGCGTATTGAAAACTGGACGAAGAAAAATCTGTGATTCATCGGGTGATCGGATGATCGGCAGATCGGGAGATTGAGTGATGTAGTGATTGAGCGATTGAGTCATTGGAGAGTTGCACCCGGCTCTGAAAGGGTTTTCGCGGAAAAGGACAAGTTCTTCAATCACCCAATCGCTAGATCGCCCGATCACCCAACGGTTCAGTCTTCCTGGGGCATCTCATGTCAAACCCTCAACCTCGCTTCCGCGTTTTCGCCACCTGCGACATTGGCCAGGACGCCTTCAAAATCCTCCGCGAGCGCGGCTACGACGTGGACGTCCATCCTGACCCCGAGCCGCCGCCGAAGAGCCTGGTTATCGGGAAAGTTCGCTCCGGCATTGACGGCCTCATCACCACGCTGCGCGACGGCATTGACGCGGAAGTCTTTGAAGCGGGACGCGGCACGCTGAAAGTCGTGGCGCAATACGCCGTCGGTTTCGACAACATCAACCGCGCCGACGCCAATCGCTTCAAGATTCCGTTCACCAACACCGCCGACGTGCTGACAGAAGCCACCGCGGAATTCACGCTTTTCATTCTGGGCAATGTGGCGCGCAAGCTCTGCCCCAGTGAGCGCCTGGTGCGCGACCACCGCTGGGGCACCTGGCATCCCTACCTGCCCTTCCTGGGCGACGAGGTCACGGGCAAGACCGTGGGCGTGATCGGGACGGGCAGGATCGGCCAGGCCTTCATCAAGAAGGCCGTCGCGTTCGACGTGGATTTCCTCTGCTTCAACGCTGAAGTGGAGCAGCCCGACTTCGCACGGAAAATTAAAGAGACGATGGACGTCCGCTTCCGTAATGGTTTCAGCGTAATGCAGCGGACCATCCGCTACGTGAGTTTCGAAGAAGTCTTGCGCGGCAGCGATTTCGTGACCATTCACGTGCCGCTCATCCGGGAGGGGGACGGCAAGTACCCCACTTATCATCTGTTCAACGCCACGACCTTGCGATTGATGAAGCCTTCGGCGTTTCTGGTCAACACCTCGCGCGGGCTTGTCGTGGATGAACAGGCACTGGTCGGGGCACTGCGCGAAGGGGTGATCGCCGGAGCCGCGCTCGATGTGTTCGAGAAGGAGCCGCTGCCCACTGACTCGCCTTTGCTCGATCCTAAGCTCGAAAATCGCCTGCGCCTGTTCTCGCACTTTGCCAGCGCGGCGCGGGTGACGCGGCTTTCCACCGACCCGAATAAAGGCATGGCAGGCCGATGCATTCAGGGGCTGATTGACGTCCTGGAGGGCCACTACGGAGGTAAGCCTGCCGACATGCCTTACGTGGTCAACAAGGAAGCCTTTAGGTGACGTGACGCTGGCGCTTTCCCGGATCGACCATCGGCACCCGGCGTCGTAGCGCTGACCCCGCAAGGCGGAGTCAGCGCGATGGGGAAACAAAAACTGCCGACCTCCCGACCATGTCGGGACAGGTTCCGGTCGGCGCTATAAACGCCGCAAAGATCCACCATCACGCCGCCAAGCGTTTGGCGCTGGCGCGCTTTTCGTAGAGTTTCAGTACCCGCTCCGCGATGTGCTCGGCGCACAGCCCAAAATACTGCATCAGTTCCCAGGGCTTGCCGGAAACGCCAAAGCAGTCAGGAACACCCACCATATCGAGCAACAGTGGCGACTGGAACTTCTGCCGGCTGCGCAGAATCGCTCCCGCCACGAGGTTGCCGAAGCCTCCCACCTGGTGTTCTTCCGCGGTGACCACGATTCCGGTCTCTTCCGCCGCGCGGGCCAGCGCCGTCACGTCCAGCGGCTTCACGGTGTGCACATTCAGAACTCGCGCCTCGATCCCGTGTTCTTCCTTCAGCATCCAAGCGGCCCGCATCGCCTCCGGCACCATGGGCCCACAGGCCACAATCGAAACCGCCTCGCCTTCGCCACGATAATCAGTTGAGAGGAAGGTCTCGAACGCTTCCCGAAAGCTCGGCTTCTCGCCGCGGTAGCGCAGGATGTTGGCTACGCCGAATTGGAATGGAGTTTCGCGTGTGCTGACGACCGGCGTGGCCTCGCGCGCAAAGCGAATGTAAGCCGGCCCGGCCAGCTCGATCAAGCTATAGAGCGTGGCCCGCTCGGTCTCGACCGAGTCGCACGGAACCACCACGTGCATGTTCGGAAGGATGGCCATCAAGGAAAGTTCTTCCAGCGCCTGGTGCGTGGCGCCGTCCGCGCCGACGGAGACACCGCCGTGCGCGCCGGCGATTTTGACGTTCAAATTTGAATAACAGATCGTGGTGCGGATCTGGTCCCAGCATCGCCCCGCCGCAAACACGCCGTAGGTCCCGGTCACCGGGATCAATCCCTCCTTCGCCAGGCCCGCCGCGACCTCCATCATGTTCTGCTCGGCAATCCCCACACTGAAGACGCGTTTCTTGCGTTCCGGATGCCGGGCCTCGAAATCCGTGATGCGGATCGATCCCGAGATGTCGGCATGGATGGTCACTACGCGCTGGTCAGCGCCGGCGATTTCGAGTCCGCGCCCGAAGCCCATGCGCGTAGGGTCCATCTCCACTTGCATCGTCGGGCCAGCGTTCCACCAGTAATCGCGCCGGAACTGGGGCAGCGCGGCCCGCGCCTTCTCGGCCGCCCGTTCGGCGCCCTCCCGAGCCCGTGCCAGCAGCGCCTCCTGCCGCTCGGCGGGCACCGCAGGCGTCGCGAGATCGATCATGCCTTTCTCGAACTGCTGGCGATTGGGCGCCACGCCGTGCCACCCCGCCTGGTTTTCCATGAAGGAAACACCTTTTCCCTTCACCGTGTGCGCGATCACCACCGCGGGGCGGCCGACGGTCGCGGCGGCGCGCTCGAAGGCAGCAAGGATTTCGCCCATGTCGTGCCCATTAATCTCCAGCACGTTCCACCCAAAGGCGGCGTACTTGTCGGTGAGGGGATCGACATTCATCACCTCGCGGACCCAGCCATCAATCTGCAGATCGTTCTTATCAATAATCCCGCATAGATTATCCAGCCTGTAATGCCCGGCGGCCATCGCGGATTCCCAGATGCTGCCTTCTTGCTGCTCGCCATCCCCCATGATGCAGTAGACGCGGTAGGATCGGCCGGCGAGTTTCCCGGCCAGCGCGTTGCCCACCGCCACCCCCAGCCCCTGCCCGAGGGAGCCGCTCGAAACTTCCACGCCCGGGAGCTTCAACCAATTGGGATGCCCCTCAAAACCCGAGCCGAGCTGGCGCAGCAGCACGGTGTCGTCGAGGGGGAAATAGCCCGCCTTCCCCAGCGCCACGTAAAGCGCCGGCGCCTTGTGACCGGTTGACCAGAAGACGCGGTCGCGCGGCGGCCACGCCGGGTCCTTAGGGTCATGGTTGAGCACCCGCAGGTAGAGCGCCGCGGCGATATCCATGATGGAGAGCGTGCCGCCCGGGTGCCCTGAACCCGCGGCAAAAATGTCAATCAGATTGACCGCCCGCATCTCGGCCGCCGCCTGCCTCAATTCCTCAAGGCTCAGCCGCGGGCCACGCTGCTCAAAAGTTGGAGTCATTTCCATTCCCCCCTGGAACGATACGATAGTCGCGGATAAGGTCACATCAGTGCGAGGATTGACGCGGCAGCAGTTCTGCCCGCTTGCCGACCGCCACCAATTTCAGAACTGACGCTGCGACCCGAGACTTGGCGTTGATGCACATTACTTTCAATGAGATAGCGTTCCCTCCAAGCTCGGCGGAGCAGAACGTTTGCACTCGCTCGCAAGCGGCCGGCGAGCCGGCCCCTCGAACCTTCCGCGATGCCCTGCAGTGCAAACGCCGCGCCATCCCCGATCTCCCACGTTCGCCAGCCCAAAGTCGTCACGGCCGCCTACGCCTCTTGACCCTCTCCGCGCGCGGTGTGAGAATGCAGGTGATTTGCTTCCTTGCGGCGCGAGGTGTGGATGGTCAGTGGCCTCCCGTGGGGTTTGGCGCTGTCGAGTGGCGTCAACACCTACTTACCGCTCTTCCTCCTTGCCCTGTTCGGGCGCTATGGCCACGTGATTCATGTCTCTGCTCGCTTCGAGTGGCTGGTCTCCGACCAGGCCATTTTCATTCTGGGACTCCTGGCGCTCTCGGAAATCCTCGCGCAGAAATTCCCGGTGCTCGACAATGTCTGGGATTTCCTCCACACCTTCCTGCGGCCCGTTGCCGGAGCCGTAGCCACCGGCGCCACGCTGACCACGAACAACGCCTTGGAAATTGTAGTTGCCATGCTGATGGGCGGCACGCTGGCGGCCGCCGCGCACTCCACCAAGTCCAGCTTGCGGCTGATGAGCACGACCAAGAGCCTGGGCGCCGCGAACTTCGTCCTGAGCCTCGGGGAAGATGCCGCCGTCCTGATCGCAACGCTCCTTTCAGTTTACGCGCCCTGGGTGATGCTAGTCATCGTCATCCTTTTCATCCTGGTGTTTGCCCTGCTCGGACCGCGCATCCTGAGGACCTTGGCCTTTGACCTTCACATCGCCGGCTCAGCTCTCGGATGGCTCTTCCGTTGGGTGTTTCGAAGGAAGTTCCCGACAGGCCTCAAGGAAAGCTTGTTGGACATCGCCCCGGGACAACTCGAGAAGTTGACCGCGCGCCTGGAACCCCGCGAGGAGTTGCACGGGGCCTTGCACGGCTGGAAGCGGTCCGCCGGCGGACCACGCCGGACCTGGGTTTTGCTGACCTCTCGACGTCTTCTTTGGATTGAATCCCGCCTCTTCCACAAACCGAGAGTGCAATCCCTGACCTACGGGGAAATCTCATTGGTCAGGCATCGCAATATGATCCTTTTCTCCCGAGCCGAGGTCTTGACACAGCGAAACGAGACGTTCAGCCTTACCGTCGAAAAGGGTCAGATCGGATATGCGGGGATGGCCGTGCAGATGATTTCAAACCTCGCCCCCCTGGACACTCACAACGATCACCCGACCACGTAGGCCTCTGGTAGCGCCGGCATCCCCGGCCCGTTTGCGGCGCGAAGCCCGCCCCGGCTCTTGCAGCCGGGAACGGGCCGGGGCGCCGGGGCGGGCTTGCCGGCAGGTTGAGCCGCCGGGACGGCGGCGCTAGGGGGCGGGACAGAAACCTAACCTGCCTCTTTCTTGGGCACCCAGTAAACCTCTTCGCGGATAAACTCCTTGGCAAATCCCCGGCGGCGCAGAATGCCCTTGGCGTTTTCGATCATCTGGGGGTGACCACAGAGATAGACGGTCGTGTCCTGGGGTTCCAGGCCGAGCTCGTCGCTGTATTTCCGGAGCACATCCTCGACCCTTCCGACTTCCCCTTTCCATTCCAAGTCCTCCCACGGCCGACTGACGAGGGGAATGTAGGTGAGCCAGGGAAACTCCCGGGCGAGGGCGTCCAGCTCCTCCCGATAGGCAAATTCCCAAGAGTGGCTGGCGGCATGCAGCACCACGAGCCGGGCATCGACAGGCCGCCCCTGCCGGGCTTCGTGCGTCAGCATGCGCGCCATGCTGACGTACGGAGCAATTCCCGTCACCGTACAAATCAGGAGATGCTGCCTATGACCGCTCTTCCCGTCCAGGGTGAAAACTCCCTTGGCGTTATGTCGCATCAGAAGCAGGTCGCCCGCTTGCCGATGATAAAGTGGAGGAGTCAATCGGCCAATCCTCACCAGCTCGAAAAAAAACTCCACCTCATCTTCATGGGGACTCGAGCAGATGGAGTAGGCCCGCTCGACGATTTTGCCCTCCTCCTCAATTCCCAGGGTGCCGTACTGGCCTGGCTTAAAGGGGATGGTGTGCTCGGGTCGAACCCGGATGGACCACAACTCTTCCGTATGGTCCTTTCGAAATGTGATCCTGGCTTTCTGGAATTTCTCCGCGGAGACTGTCATGCCGCCTGACGTTGCTCCCTTCGATCAATTTGAGGGCCCCGGGCACACCATCCCGCCGGCGGTCTTGGACCCAGACCGCGAAGACGAAACTGCTGACCTCGGGATGGAGAGCCCACTGCTCCAGAATCTCAGAACTCCGGGCGTGGGTCAACGGGCGAGGGAGCTGCGACCGCGACACGACGGGGCGGCGCCTTGCTGCGCGATCAACGCGGCAGCACGCCAGAGGACATCATATGGAACTCCCAGACCGCGAGAAATCCGATCCAAATCAAAGCCACAATCAGCGCGGTGGCAAAGGTCTTGCCCAGGAACTTGTCTGTAACCTGTTTCCGCCACGCGCGCGCCGAGACGATGAGAAGCAGCGCGGCCACGAGGAGGGCAACGCCGTGCAGCGGCGTGTCGAGGCCTCCGGTTCGTTTACCACTCAGAAATGCGAACAACACCTTGAGGTCTCGGAACAACGCGCCGACCAGCAGGTCGAAAACAAACCAGAGGACGGGCGCAATCATCCCTAGCATGTAAGGGAACTTGTCTTTGCCGAAGAAAACCATGACGGCGATGACGGCGAAGATTGTGGCAGTCAGGAGTTCGTAAACGAAAAACTCGGGAATAGCAAAAGCCCCGGCAACGACCAGAACCAAGGTCACAAAGGCAGCAAGAAACACCCATCGATCAGACATAGTCGCACTCCTTGTTAGCGCTTAGGTCGAGTCAGACTACCGTTGGTCGGCGCAAGTATACCACACGCCATCAAACGCGGAGAAGAAAGGGAGAGGGGATTCTCTGGCGAGCAAACACCAACAGTTCCTTCTCGGAATTCTCGAGTTAGGGTAAACTCAAGGCACGCGCCTGTAGCTCAGTTTGATAGAGGGGCAGACTTCGAATCTGGGAACTGCTACACCTAAGGCATTGACCCGATTGGGCCTTTCCCTTCCCACGGGGTCAAGAAATGACCGATTTCAAGGGTAATCTTTCCGAAATCGTTCCCAAGACCGCACGGCAAGGGCGGCAGGTTCGAGCGCACGACCTACGAAGTCGTCGATGACGTGATGTGAGCGCCCGGAGAGCTTCCGGCACCGTAGTAGCTGAAACGGATACCGCGGTCACCGCAGTATCCCAAAACCGCAGTGCGGTTTTCGGCTACTGAGAACGATAGGAAGTAAGTACTTCGAACGAGAGTCAGTTTTAGAACGATAGCTCACGCCACGTTCCGTGGCGCGCCCGCTCTCCTGCTCACGCACGAAGTACGAAAACCAACAAGTGCTCGATTCTAGAATCATGAGAAGAGAGAAATTGGCGGCGCTCGAGGCGGCCGCTGCGCGAGCGCTATTCGCCTTTTTTCTTCTCGATTCCGTCCAAATCCGGTGGAGACGGGACATCACCTAGTTTCCTCGCGATTTCGTCCAAATCCGGTGGAGACCCAAAACCTGCTAGGCGATTTCGCGGGCCACCTAGGCGGTTAGCCGCTGCCTGAAACAGGGCGTCGCTGACCATCTTCTGCTCCACCGTTGCGGGCCTTCCGAGGATTCGCGCTCCGAGCAGCGCTTCCGTAAGGTCGCGTTCCACACGCGTTGATTCATTCGAGAGCTTGCGAACCAAGGTCAGAATCTCTTCGATCTTTTCGTCGCTCGATCGGATTGGAACAGCGCTCGGCTCATGCTTGGGTATTCTCCCCAAACGCGTCTCCAATTCTTGCCAGGAGCGTTCGAATGCTTTCTTCAGTAGGGGAGTGGACAAAGCCCTGTCGCCAAGGGCCTTGTTGATCGTCTCCATCAGGAGCTTCGTGTCCTCCTTCTTTATTGCCTCGGTGTGCTGGAATTGAGCGAGGGGCCAATCAACGTCAGTTTTGCCGAGTCCGAGGAGAAAGGTGCAGACGTGAGAGGAAACAACCGTTTTCGAGAGTGCTCCCGCTTCAAAATGAATCCAAGGTGCGTCTCGGTTGTCAGGGGTCAAACAGATTATTCCAAACTCGGCATCACCCAGCTGGGACGCCAACTCTGAACTCCATCGGCTCCCCTTTTCGATGTTGCGCTGAGACAGCCAGGGTTGCACTGCTTGAATGACAGACGGCAGCCACTCGTAGAGAGCCTCTGCAACTGCCTTGCTCATATCACCCGACCAACTAATAAAGATCTTCACATCGCACCTCCGCGTAAGAGATAGAAAGTCGCGGGTGGCGCCGGCATCTCTCCGCGAGTAAACCTACCGTAAACCGGAACGCCGGAGGGCTCCGACGAGCTTCGAAAAAGCCTCCCTTTAGCGGAGTTTTGGTGAGCCGTGAGGGAATCGAACCCCCAACCTACTGATTAAGAGTTCGGCCGCGGCCGACTCTGCCAATTGAGCTAACGGCCAGGACCTCTTTCAATTCTTCGCGTCCCTTCCCAGTCTTGAAATACCGTTCTCTTAGCATGGCCGCGCTTCTTGTCGGGCACTCTTCGTGGTAAACCAACTTCCATGGTCCCCGGTTCTTCGTGGCCGATGCCAGATTGGCATTGTGCTCTTCCAACCGCCGCGGCAGGTCTTCGGTGGAGCCTTTGTAGAGTCTCCCGGTGGATTCGCTCATGAGGACGTAGACGTAGTACATTTGGAAGCATGGTGAGCCGTGAGGGAATCGAACCCCCAACCTACTGATTAAGAGTCAGTTGCTCTACCAATTGAGCTAACGGCCCGTCTGACTCGGAAACTCGCACGATTCTAGCACAATTTTCGCAGGGGTGGAGGACTTCGCGAGTCGGCGCGTTGGCAGACTGCGATTTCCCAAGCTAGTCCCGTGACCGCCTAAAGAAGTCCCGAACCCGCTCTGCCCACACGGCGCTTTGGTTGACTGCGAACGCCCCCGAAAAGAACCTAACTAGGCGGGCACGGGACCAGAGCCTGGGCGCCACCCGAGAGGACCCGCGCTTCCACGGGGATCGCTCGGTGCCCCGCCTCGATACCGGCAAGCCCGTACTCTCGTACTATTGCCACCGCGGACGTTCCCCCTTAAGCTGGTCCAGATGCCGAGAGCTCCGACGGCCCAGCCCGGGCCGAAATGGGTCAAGGCGTGAATGTGGTCCCGGCAAAACTGGAAGCTTGAGTGAGGTAAACGATGTTCCTGGCAGCCCTAATCTTGATCCTCTCTACCGCGCTCTTCTTCTTCTATCTGCAGGGCACCCTGCAACGCATCCTACACCGGCAATTCGACCGGGAGTACTTCCTGAGCATAGTCAAGGCCAACCGCCTGGAGTTTCCTGCCGTGCGTGAGGCGTTGGAAGAAATGAACGCGCCCTTCGACTCCCTCCAGCTTCAGATGAGCCTCAAGTG